>NZ_JASDCM010000006.1:0-248821 GCF_030407915.1 Pseudoalteromonas sp. APC 3250 | reverse complement strand
CCCGAACCCCGAACCCCGAGGCTATAAATCAGCCATCACTGGTAATCGTAGTAATCAGCTCACTCAATACTTCTTCGGCTTTGTCAGTGTCTACTTGGCAAGTACCGGCATTTAAATGGCCGCCGCCGCCGTATTTAAGGCATAACTCGCCAACATTAGTATTTGAGCTGCGGTTGGTGATTGATTTACCAATGGCGTACACCACATTTTGCTTTTTAAGCCCCCACATTTTATGAATTGAAATATTACACTCGGGGAACATGGCATAAATAACAAAGCGATTAGTGGCGAATATGGTTTCTTCTTCGGTTAAATTGAGTACCACTAAGTTGTCGTGTATTGATGAACAGCGGTCTATTTGCTCTTTAGCTTGTGCGTTGTGCTCGTGGTATAACGCAACACGCTCGGCAACATCTTCCATAGCTAGTATTTGTTCTATGCTGTGATCTTTACAGGCGTCAATTAACTTCATCATTAACTGGTAATTAGAAATTTTGAATTCACGAAAACGGCCAAGTCCTGTGCGCGCATCCATAATAAAGTTCATCAGTACCCAGTCTGTTGGGTTTAAAATTTCGTCTTTTGAAAATTGTGCAGAATCCCCTTTATCGACCGCTTCCATCATGTCAGTTGAAATATTAGGGAATTTCTCTGCACCGCCATAATAATCATAAACAACGCGTGCTGCAGAGGGCGCATCTGGGTCAATAATGTGGTTTTTTATATCGCTCGCGTTACGAACGGTTTCACTCAAGTGATGATCAAATGCAATATGACACCCTGCAACGTAGGGGAGGTTAGTGGTAATGTCGTTGCTGGTAATGGCTATTTTACCGTCTTGCATGTCTTTTGGATGCACAAATAAAATATCGTCGATTAAGTCTAAATCTTTAAGTAATACGGCACACACTAGGCCGTCAAAATCGCTTCGAGTGACAAGTCTATATTTATTATTGCTCATTTTCGGTCCATTTTTGTTTGTTTATTAATCTGAGTGTAGCAGTTTAAACTCCATTTTATATACCAGTTTTTAACATAAAAAAAGCCAAAACAATGGTTTTGGCTTTGAGTAGCAAGTGTGTATTAGTGATGTGTTATGCGCCTGGGCCACATTCCATACAATGGTTAATAATGTCTGGGCCAAATTTTAATTTAGCGTTTAAATCACGCAGTGCAGTGCGTAGACCTTCTTCAATAACAGGGTGATAAAAAGGCATATCTAGCATTTGCGGTACAGTCATTTTGTTTTGTACAGCCCATGCAAGTAAGTGTGCTATGTGCTCTGCTTGTGGGCCAATAAATTCAGCACCTAAAAATAAACCGGTACCGTGCTCGGCATACACACGCATGTGCCCTTTGTTTTTTAGCATAACGCGGCTACGGCCTTGGTTTTCAAAGCTGACTTCGCCTATTTCAAAGCAGTCACAGCTTCCTAATCGTTCGCTAATTTCTTTAAAGCTTTCACCAACCATGGCTATTTGTGGGTCGCTAAACACAGCGGCAATTTTAGCTCTACGTAAACCAGCACGCACTTGAGGATAACGGCCTGCGTTTTGCCCTGCGATTGTTCCTTGATCAGATGCTTCGTGAAGCAGTGGGATCATGTTACTGGCATCACCGGCTATAAATATGTGTGAGTCGCCACATTGCATAGTATGGGCATCGGCCGTTGGTACGCCACGTTCATCGAGGTCTATGCCGGTGTTTTCTAACCCTAGTTTATCTGTGTTTGGTACTCGCCCTGTTGCAGCCAGCACGTAGTCAAATTGTTCAGTGTGTTTAATGCCTTGTTTGTCGGTGTAGGTGAGCTCTGCTTTATTACCAACTTTTTTCATGTCGGATACGTTTGAGTCGGTATCAACATAAAATTCTTCTGCAAATACGGTATTAGCGTAATCTTTAACTACTGGGTCGGTTAATGGACCTATGGCACCACCTACACCAAATAGTTTTACCTTTACACCCAATCTGTGTAACGCTTGGCCAATTTCAAGGCCTATAACGCCTGGGCCAAATACGGCTACTGATTCTGGTAAATCATCCCAGTCGAATACATCGTCATTTATAATCAGTCGGTCACCAAAGTTATTAAATACACCTGGGTAAGAAGGGCGTGAACCCGTTGCTATTACAAAGCGCTTGGCAGTAATAATGGTGTGGTCGTCTATTTGTACGCGGTTGGCATCTAAAAACTGTGCATAGCCGCGAATTTTATCTTCGCTAGGTATTTCATCTACCGCTTCTACTACGAATCCTGCAAAGCGATCGCGCTCACTTTTTACTCGTGCCATAACGGCTTTACCGTCAATAACCGGTTTTGAGCTGTGAACACCAAAGGCAGGGGCCATTTCTATTGAATGGGCGGCTTCTGCTGCGGCAATCAATAATTTGCTTGGCATGCAACCAACACGTGCGCAGGTTGTACCGTATGGGCCAGATTCAATCATAAGTACGTTTTGAGTAAATTGTTTAGCATTACGATAGGCACTTAAACCAGCGGTACCTGCACCTATAACAACAACGTCGGTTTGCAATTCTTTCATAGTGTTTTTCCTTTAGTAAACAGGGGCGTTGCAGCCCCTGTTTTATTTACTTAATTAAGCAAAGTATTTTTCTAGGTCGTCTGAGCCACCAATGTGCTTACCGCCAATAAATACTTGTGGTACGGTTTCACGGCCCGATACAGCTTTAAGGCTGGTAAGTGATGCGCCAGCGCCCATTACGATTTCTTCAAATGCAAAGCCTTTAGCTGTAAGTAGCTCTTTTGCTTTTTTACAGAAAGGACAGCCAGGCTTAGTAAATAGAGTAACTGCTTCTGGTTTTACTTGAGTTGGGTTGATGTAATCAAGCATAGTGTCAGCGTCTGATACTTCAAATGGGTCGCCTGGTAAATCTGGCTCAATAAACATTTTCTCTACTACGCCATCTTTAACCAGCATAGAGTATCTCCAGCTGCGCTTGCCAAAACCTAAATCATTTTTATCAACTAACATGCCCATGCCGTCGGTAAATTCACCGTTACCATCTGGTAGTAAGGTAATGTTTTGCGCCTCTTGATGTTCAGCCCATGCGTTCATTACAAACGTATCGTTTACTGATACACAAACAATGTCATCAACGCCATTTTGCTTAAGTACGCCAGCTAGTTCGTTATAGCGTGGTAAGTGCGTTGATGAACACGTAGGTGTAAATGCACCTGGTAGTGAAAATACAACAACCGTTTTACCTTTAAAAATGTCGTCTGTAGTCACTGATTTCCATTCGTCGTTTTGACGCGTTGCGAATGTTACGTTTGGGATTGTTTGACCTTCAATATTGTTTAACATGTTTTTTAGTTCCTCTTGATTTGTTGATAGCCATTATGGCGAGTATTTAAATATAGTTCCAATCGTTTGTTTGTATTAAACTGATAGATGTAAACTATCAGGTTGAGTGTGAATATGAACTTAAAAGATTTAGAGTATGTCAAAGCGGTTGCCCACTATAAGCATTTTCGTAAAGCGGCCGATGCCTGTTTTGTAAGCCAGCCTACTTTAAGCGGGCAAATTAAAAAGCTTGAGCAAGAATTGGGTGTTATTATTTTTGATCGCTCTACCAAGCACGTTACCTTAACTGCCAAAGGTGAACGTTTATTGACACAAATAGCTGTCGTTTTAGAGCAAACACAAATATTAAAAGAGCTGGCAGCAACATCTAATGAACCACTGCAGGGCAAGCTTACCATTGGTATTATTCCAACGATTGCGCCTTATTTATTACCCACGCTACTAACATCAATGAAAGCAGCGTTTATAAATAGCCAGTTTTCGTTTACTGAAATGCAAACAACCACTATTTTAGCTGCGCTAGAAAGTGGTGAAGTCGACTTTGCAATTTTAGCGGATGTACCTGAACTTAAAAGTTACCATACCATTGATTTATATAAAGAAGACTTTTTAGTTGCCGTATCAAGCGATAACGCATTGTGTAAGCATAAAAAAGTGGCACTGCAAGACCTGCAAGGTTGCAACCTACTAATGTTAAGTGATGGCCATTGCTTTAAAGATCAAGCCCAGCAGTTTTGTTTTTCGGCAGGGGTCGATGTTTCCAGCCAGTATCAAGGAAATAGCCTTGAGACTTTATTAGCGCTGGTGGCGATGGATGATGGAATTACATTTGTGCCAAAACTTGCAGCAATACCACGAGTGGGTATTCATTATTTGCCTATTTTTCCTAATCAACAACGTAATATTGTATTTGCATGTAGAAAGCATTACCCGCACTTATCTGGGGTTGAGCAATTGGCTCAGTGGTTAAGCGCCCACTCTAATTTAAGGGCTAAACTAAGCGAGGCGCTTTAGCATTTTACATGCGGCTATTGCTCGGCAATTTCTACAATGTCATTAATTTGTACGCCCGGCAAAGGCTGATCATTAATACTAACGGCAATAGCGCTGTGCTGATAAAGCTGTTCAATTCGTATACGGTTAAGTGTAGTGATGGTATGCGGCATAGTGTTGCCTTGTGCGTCGGTTAAATAATTATGATGGGCAATACTCAGTTGTTGGCCTTTTTCTAAGCCATGAGCCTTACCTAAATTAATCACTAATTTATTGTTTTCCATATGCATTATTTTACCTTGAGTAGGTAGACAGGCCATGGCAGCTTGTAGGTCGTAACTTAAGGTTTGGTTTATATCACTAATGCTTTGGCCAAAAGGTGATTGCCAAAACCGATTACTATTTACATCAATAATGGCTGTTTTTTCAAATGGCCAAATTGCTTGGCTTTGATAGCTATTTTGCCATAAAGGCTCATAAGTGGTGCCATTAAATAAGCTAAACTCTATTTGGTAGTGGCGCTGATAGCTTTCATCTTGCCAAAACGCATAGTCGCTATTGAGTTTATCGCTGGTAGATAAACTGGTTATTTGACTTAACAGCACATATTGCGCGTTGCTGCGTGATGAAATTTCCTCTAACTGACTGTTTGAATAGTCATGCTGTTGATTAAAGTAGGTATCAACCTTTATAGCTTTGTTGAAATAGGCAACGGGTATTGCACTCATTTTTGATTTTTGCAACGAGGTATAAATGTTTTTACTGACTGCTTTGTTAATGTCAAATATTTGACCCATTCTCGCTTGTTCACGATTTGTTAATTGGCTTTGCGTGACAGCTATAAACTTATTAAAGTTACTTTGTGGACATTGCTCTGTTTGCGCAAAGATATCTAAGCGTAAGGTAATTGCAAACTCATCACTACTGCGGTTTTCACTGACAAGCTCTATTTTTTGAATTTCGCCTTGGCTACTTATTTTTAGCTGATCTTGGGTTAAAACACCATCAACAAGTGTTTGCACCGAGCTCACCCGCGCACCAGAGAATACAAGGGCTTGGGTAATCGCATCTTTTATTGCAGCGGCCTTTGCACCGGGAATGTCGCTATTTTGAATAACCGCATGGCCTGTAGACTCATACCACTGAGCGTGGGTAAAAGGTGAAAACGTTAATACAGCAGTGGTGCTTAATCCTGCCAATACTGCTTTTAAAAACGACTTCATACTCTTACTCCAATTAAACGTTAGCGTTAATGAGTCTCAGCAAGTAATGTACCACTATTATTTGTTGTTACAGAATATAGGTATCACTGGCATTAAACGTGCATAACTGAGTTTAATTAGTTTTTAAAGGCCCTGTATGATGCGAGTAATGCCATTAATGATCACATTAGGCTGCTTAACGTTAAGCGGTTGTAGCAATATATTTGATAAGCACGTTGAATATAAATATGTTGAGCCAAATAATTACCCTGTATTAAAAGCAATAGGGTACGCGCCCATTAGTTTGCAGTCGGGAAGTAATGACACTCAAAAACAGCTTATGGCAATTAAAGCCTCCAAGCTAGAGGCATACCGCGAACTAACGGAACAAGTGTACGGGCAAAAAATTACCGCAGGCACAACCGTCGCAGGCTCTGTTGCCCAAGATGATTATTTACAGAGTAAAGTGCAAGGTATTATAAAAGGCGCGCAAATTATAAAAACTTATGCCGTTAATGATATGTATATTACTGAGCTTGAGCTTAATATGAAGCGCGTACACGACTTGTACATCGGTGAGATAAAACCACGGGAAGTGAAAAAAGTTACTTATTACTAAGCGACAAGTTATTACTCATAAAAAACGCCTAAACGAATAATCGTTTAGGCGTTTTTTATGAGTATTCTTTAGGCTTTTAGGTTACGCACAATGCTGTTGTCAGTATTAACTACGCTACCGGCTTGATCGTAGGTCATAGACGAAGGTGCGCCAATTAAAATCCCCTTTAATTGCTTTACACTTAACTGCGCTTGATGCGCTGCATGAGCGTTAACTTCATTTTGTTTTTGACACTGCTCAAGCTTTTCTCGAGTTAGCTTAATTAAGTCAGCGTTTTCATCTGTTTGCTGATCATTACTGGCAATCAGTTTGCTGAGTTCTTTATCAAGGGTGCTTATACTGGTTAAAAAAGACATTTTTTGTTGGGCAATTTCTTTTAAACCTTCACCTCTTCGAGATGCAATCGCAGTAAGCTCCTGAGTGAGTAACTCGCTCAGTTTTGTTAAGCAAGTAATTTGCTCATTTAGTTTAATTGTAATTAAACTATTGTGATCAGCCATAAACGTTAAACTCAAAGTCTGCTAGATTTTTGGCAAGCTTCTCACTGTCGATTTGATAATTACCTTCAGTAATCGCTTTTTTAAGCTCAGCAACTTTGTTGCTATCAAAACCAGAAGACTGCTGCGCTTTCTCTTGTAACGATTTTAATTGCTTAGCTTGCGGTGTTAAGCTCACCGAATCGCTGGCAGCTTTAGGTGAAGGCGTTTGTGCCGCCTGTGTATTTGCATTATCTCTTTTTAAATCAACTTTTTGCTGTTGAGTGTTTGTTAAAACACTCGGTTGTTGATTTGATTTATTTACTTGACCGACCATAATAAAAATCCGTATATTGCCCAACTGATGCCTTTATATCGGCATTTATTAAAGATACTTTAGCATAAATTTATATTAAATATTTACTTGCACAGACTCTACACCATCTACACGCGCATTTAAAACTTTACCTGTCTTTTTGTTTTCTACTCTTACTTGCTCGCCCAAGGTGCCATCCTCTAATGCAATACCCGTCGTTTTCACTCTTAACCCTTTGATATTAGCATAAATTGTAACAGAATCACCTTTGCACACCATACATATTTGATTAAGTAAAACGGGCATTCCTTCACGGATATTGCGTTTGCTACGACTACCAATAAGAGCCGTTGGATCTTCAAGGTACTGCGCTCTGATAAAGTGTGCAGGGCGCATATCAATACTTAAATGGGATGGAGTAATCACTTCACCTCGTGCTAAATTGGTAGTTGCAACTACAACAGGTGCTGATTCAGTGATTCTGACATGAACGTACTGTGCCCAGTTGTCACTATCGTTACATTTTATTTGAATAGTGACTTGGCGATTAAAGGGAGGCTCACTTGGCGTTATTAGCTCAGGCTCAGAATTACATTGGCGATCGGGAATGCGGCTATCTAGCGGTAATGCGCTAAACTGTATTTTGTTATCATTTGTAGTCACTGCTTTTTGAGCAACATAAGATACAGCCATTTCTTGCAATAACTCTTTACTAAATACTTGTGCCTTTAGTGGCAAAGCGAAGCAGAGGCTAGCAAGAAAATAAAAAACACTGTATCTTCTGGTTTTTTTTAACAAACTCATAATGTTTCGACTATGCTTATGGTTGCAAACAGGGTATAAATATTTTGCGTCAGAATTTAGACGCCCCCGTTGTGTTATGACGCTTTATTAATTGAAAGCAATTATCGTTCCTTATATTTGTTTTCTTAGGAGATTTAAATGGCCGGCATTTTAGACTCAGTAAACCAACGTACACAGTTGGTTGGGCAAAACCGCTTGGAATTATTGTTATTTAAGCTTAATGGGCGTCAGCGCTTTGGTATTAATGTGTTCAAGGTAAGAGAAGTTCTTCAATGCCCTCCATTGACTAGCATGCCGAAATCTAACACTTATATCCGTGGCGTAGCACATATTCGTGGGCAAACTATTTCGGTGATTGATTTATCTATGGCCGTAGGCGGGCGCCCAATAAAAAGCATCGAAGATGGCTTTATAATAATTGCTGAGTATAACCGTACAGTGCAAGGATTCTTAGTAGGTGGTGTTGAACGTATAGTTAACATGAACTGGGAAAAAATAATGCCACCGCCGTCAGGAGCGGGTCGTTATTCTTATTTAACAGCCGTCACTGAAATTGAAAATGAGCTCGTTGAGATACTCGACGTAGAAAAAATCTTAAACGAAATCTGCCCAGTTAATACTACCGTGAGCGATGATGTTGCCTCGCAAGGTAATATACAAAAAGATTTAGGCGAGAGAATAGTATTTATTGCTGATGATTCGGCTGTTGCGCGAAATCAAGTAAAACGAGCATTGGAACCATTAGGTGTAACAACTGAGTTGGCTAAAAATGGTAAAGAAGCTTTAATAAGATTAAAAGAAATTGCAGAGCTCGATTGCGTAAATGATATTACAGAGCGAGTAGGGCTACTCATTTCTGATGTAGAAATGCCAGAAATGGATGGTTACACGCTGACTGCAGAAATCAAAGCTAATCCTAAACTTGCGCCACTACATGTGATTTTACACACATCATTGAGTGGTGTTTTTAATCAAGCGATGATTGAAAAAGTAGGAGCAGATGATTTTATTGCAAAATTTAACCCAGACGAGCTTGCAACAGCCGTTAATAAATGGGTTCATCGTGATTAATAAACATAGGTGTTATTGATTTGACTAATAAAGATTTGCAGCAAAACGAATACGATCAATTTCGCTTATTTTTAGAACAACAGTGCGGTATTGTTTTAGGTGAAAATAAGCAGTATTTGGTAAAGAGCCGTTTGGCACCATTAATGTCTCGATTTAATGTTGAATCGTTGTCTGAATTGGTAAGTAAAACTCTCGGTGTGCATGAGCGCCAGTTGCGCGCAGCCGTTGTTGATGCCATGACAACCAATGAGACATTGTGGTTTAGAGATCAGTATCCGTTTGAGTTACTTAAAACCAGATTATTCCCTGAGTTTAAAACGTTAAATAGGCCATTAAAAATATGGTCTGCGGCGAGCTCATCAGGACAAGAACCCTACTCAATAGCGATGTCGGTTGCTGAGTTTCAATCCAGCAGCCCTGGTGTTTTAAAAATGGGTGCACAAATAATTGGTACAGATATATCAAATACCATGCTTGATATGTGTAAACATGCTGAATATGATGCATTGGCATTGGCTCGCGGACTCTCTGCTGAACGTCGTAAAAAGTTTTTTAAAGACAGCGGCAATGGTATGGCACAAGTGGTTGATTCATTGAAAAAGCAAGTGAGCTTTAGGCATTTAAATTTGCTCGATTCGTACGCTTTAATGGGTAAGTTCGATATTATATTTTGCCGTAATGTTTTAATTTACTTTTCACCTGAGGTGAAAGCCAAAATAATTGCACAATTCTCTCAAGCACTTAACCCTAAGGGGTATTTATTTTTAGGTGCGTCGGAGTCTATGTCTGGTTTAAGTACTGACTTTGATATGGTGCGTTGTAACCCTGGTATCATTTATCAAAAGAAATGACCTTCATTAATATATTATCCCTCCTCTAAACGACGCCTATTGCGTCGTTTTTTGTTTTTATCATCACTATTTTCACTGCTGGCTCATTTATTGCTTTATCGGTACTGAGTCAATTTTTTGGAGGTAGTTATGGCTATCAGTTTTGATAAAGCATTAGGCGTGCATCCGCATGCGATGTTGATCCGTTCGCAAAGAGCAGAAATGCTCGCTACTAATATCGCAAATGCTGATACGCCCGGCTATAAAGCAAAAGATATCGACTTTGCCTCAGCATTAAAAACGGCAAAGTCCAACCAACTAAGCGGCAATACCATGGTAAGAACCAATGAAAAACACATTGCCGGTGGTACCCGTAGTGTAGGTAGTAATGAACTATTTCGTACGCCAAATCAAACAGATACAGGTGATGGCAACTCTGTTGATATACAAGTGGAACGGAACTTGTATACACAGAATGCTATGGAGTATCAGGCCAGTGTCCAGTTTCTTAATGGTAAATTTAAAGGCCTGAAAAAAGCCCTCGGTAGTCAAGGAGCCTAATTATGAGTTTATATAATGTGTTTGATATTGCTGGTTCTGGTATGAGCGCGCAAAACGTGCGATTAAATACCACGGCAAGTAATATCTCTAATGCCAATACAATTAGCTCTTCACAAAATGAGACGTACCGAGCGCGACAACCTGTATTTGCTGCGGAGCTAACAAAAGCGTCAGCGTCAGCAAGCAACCCACAGGGCTCTGCCGTTGGTGTAAAAGTGTTAGGAGTGGTTGAAAGTAATAAACCACTACAAATCGAATATAACCCAAATCACCCGAGTGCGGATGAAAATGGATATATTTACAAACCCAACGTGAATGTTGTTGAGGAGATGGCAAATATGATTTCTGCTTCTCGCTCTTATCAGACAAATGTTCAAGTTGCTGATGCAGCTAAGCAAATGTTAAGTAAAACACTGCTGTTAGGTCAGCGGTAACTGAGGGTAGCTCATGAGTAACGATATTAGTACTTCTTCATCCTACATGGACTCTTTACGTTGGCAAGATAAGCAAGTGCCAAAAAAAGAAGAGAGTGATGCGTTAACCCAAGAAGATTTCTTTTCGTTGTTAACACAGCAGTTGTCATATCAAGATCCCAGCAAACCAGCTGATAACGATCAGATGATTGCACAAATGACAAACTTTACTATGGCTGAAGGGATCTCAAATTTAAACTCTAACTTTGAGTCTTTAGCTGCGTCGATGACATCAAATTCAGCATTGCAAGCATCAACACTGGTTGGTAAGCAAGCGCTGCTGGAGTCTGACACACTTGAGCTTAATGAGTCGGGTGAGGTAAAGGGAGCGATTGTTGCTGAAAAGCCGGTAGACAATTTAACGCTTCGTATTGAAGATGCATCAGGGCAATTAGTTAAAACTATTGATTTAGGCACGCAGCCTGCAGGTGCGGTTCGCTTTGCATGGGATGGTAAAAACGAAGCGGGTGAACGACTTCCTCCTGGTGAATACAATGTTAAAGCTGAAGGCAGTACGGATGGCGAATTCTCTAGCTTACCAATTGCCTCATTCAAAAATATTGAGAGTGTTAATATTAATGGCTCAAGCGGCATTATTATTAATACCAAAGAAGGTGCGGTTAGGCTGACTGATGTCGCAGAAATCGCGTAATAGATTTTATGTATTTTTTAGCCAATAGGCTAAATATTTTTTAGGTTAGAGGTTAATTATGAGCTTCAATATTGCATTAACAGGCCTTGCTGCCGCACAAAAAGATTTAGATGTTACCGCCAATAATATTGCCAACGTAAATACCACGGGCTTTAAAGAGTCTCGCGCTGAATTTGCTGATGTATACGCATCATCAGTATTTAGCGCCGGTAAAACGAAAAATGGTGATGGTGTACAAACCACTATGGTTGCCCAGCAGTTTCATCAGGGCTCGCTGCAGTTTACTAATAATTCACTGGATTTAGCGATCACAGGTGAGGGGTATTTTGCTACCAGTCAAGACTTAGGCGCACAAGACTTTACCTACACGCGTGCGGGTGCATTTAAGCTTAATAAAGATAACTTTGTTGTAGATGCTAAAGGTAATTTTTTACAAAGCTTCCCAGTTGATGAAGTTAGTGGTGATACGACCTCTGTAAGTCTTAGTACTTCATCTGCTTTACAAATACCAGATTCTTCGGGCTCTCCGCGCTCTACTTCAAACGTTTATACATCATTTAACGTCGATTCTCGAGAAGATGTAATAGCTGTCCCTTTTGATGCAACAGACAGTACTACTTATAACTCTTCGACATCGACCACAATGTATGACTCACTTGGTGAGCCACATGTTCTACAATTCTTTTTTGTAAAAACAGCGCCTAATGAATGGCAAGTACATGGTACGCTTGATAAAACTCCCTTTGATGCAACTGGTGCCGCGACAGCAACACCAAGCCCGCTAAGTACCTTTGGGTTTGATGCTAGCGGTTTGCCTGCAACGACTAATGGTGCTCCAAATGTTGGTCCAACCTTTACTGATGTTAATTTAACCGGAACTAATTTATCGGGTATTTTATCTAATGGCGCCCAATTTGATGATATTGCGATTAATTGGCGCGATGAGGCCGGTACTGCAAATAGAACGCCTACTCAATATGCGAGTCGCTTTGAGGTGAAAGCACTAGAGCAAGATGGTGCGACAGTAGGTCGCTTAGCGGGTATTGATATTGGTACAGATGGAAAAGTTGTTGCATCTTACAGTAATGGTGATTCAACTTACTTAGGTCAAGTTGCCATGGTGCGCTTTTCAAACTCACAAGGTTTGCAGCAAGTAGGTGACACTTCATGGAAAAAAAGTTTGACCTCGGGGGAACCAATTGCGGGTGAGCCAGGTTCAGGCACACTAGGCAACATTAATTCGTCAGCTCTTGAGCAGTCTAACGTAAACTTAACCAATGAGCTGGTTGATTTGATTAGTGCGCAGCGTAACTTCCAAGCAAACTCTCGTGCGCTTGAGGTTAACTCAACTATTCAACAGAACATCCTTCAGATCAGATAATCATATTTTGATTTACTAAGGCTGCTTAGTGCAGCCTTTTTTATTCCTCTCCTAAAATCTTATTCACACTTAAATTTAATTTGGCACTTATATTGCATTTACTCATACATAGATTTCTTAATGAGTCGATGTTATGGATAAAATGGTCTACATAGCGGCATCTGGCGCTAAACAAAGCATGCAAGGGCTTGCTCTTAAAGCCAATAATTTGGCAAATGCGAATACCACTGGGTTTAAATCTGATTTTGCGCAAGCACGGTCAATGCAGGCTTTCGGTGAAGGTTTGCCGACTCGTGTTTTTGCTATGCAGGAGCGCCCAGGATCAAACATGACATCGGGCGGTGTTGTCGAAACAGGTCGCAGCCTTGATATTGCTATGAGTGATAACGCATGGCTGAGTGTTCAGGATGCCTCTGGTAATGAAGCCTATACAAAAGTGGGTTCGTTAAATATAACGGCTGAAGGAATGTTGACTACCAGCGACGGTCGTCAAGTTATTGGCGAAGGTGGGCCAGTCATATTACCTGTACCGATTGAAAAAATTGAATTTAGCAAAGATGGCACTATTCAAGTTCGCCCTCAAGGTGCACCGGCTAACTTTTTAGAAGAAGTTGATCGGCTAAAAGTAGTTGATGCAAACAACGCTACACTCGAGAAGGGTAACGATGGCTTATTTAGAGCTAAACCAGGCCAAATAGTTGAAACATCAGCCAATGTACAAGTATTAGGCGGCACATTAGAAAAATCGAATGTAAATCCTGTGCATGAAATGGTCGATATGATCAGTCATCAACGCCAATTTGAATTACAAGTAAAACTGATGAAAACAGCTGAAGAGATTGACGAACGTCAAGAACAGCTGATGCGCATCGTTTAACTATAACGTGAGGATATTATTATGAATCCAGCATTATGGATAAGTAAAACAGGGCTTGACGCTCAACAAACAGATATATCGGTTATATCAAATAACTTAGCGAATGCCAGTACAGTGGGTTACAAAAAAAGCCGCGCTATTTTTGAAGACTTACTCTACCAAAATATTAATCAACCAGGCGGTCGCTCATCGCAAGACACCGAAATGCCGTCAGGCTTAATGTTGGGCGCGGGTACGAAAGTGGTCGCTAATCAGAAAAACTTTTCCCAAGGTAACATGCTCACCACTGAAAATTCATTAGATTGGATGATTTCTGGTCCTGGATTTTTTGAGGTTTTACAGCCTGATGGCAATATTGCCTATTCGCGTAACGGTCAGTTTACCACCGACGGTGAGGGGCGAGTTGTAACTTCGGGTGCCGGTTACGTTGTTCAGCCTGAAATGAATGTGCCTGATGATGCACAGTCAATCACCGTATCTCAAGATGGTGAAGTGTCAGTTCGCATTAAAGGTCAAGCCGAAAACGTGGTTATTGGTCAAATTACTATTAGTGATTTTATCAATCCGTCGGGCCTTGAGCCTATAGGGCAAAACCTTTATACCGAAACTGCAGTAAGTGGTGCACCTGTTCAAGGTAACCCGGGGGTTGAGGGCTTAGGTACAATTATTCAAGGTTCACTTGAAACATCAAATGTAAATGTGACCGAAGAGTTGGTTAATTTGATTGAAACTCAGCGAGTTTACGAAATGAACTCAAAGGTAATTTCAGCGGTTGATGAAATGATGAGCTACATCAATCAACAATTATAGTCTTGGGGGATTGTATGCGTAATATCATGTTATTTGCAGTAGGGACTTTACTGTTAAGCGGTTGTGTATCTACACAAAATAATGAAGTAGTGCAGGACGATCCCTACTATGCACCTATGTATCCTGAGCCTAATATGGAGCCAGTGGTAGCAACTGGCTCTTTATTCAGTACTCAGTTATCGAATGACTTATATGCCGATAAGAAAGCACTTAGAACAGGCGATATCATTACTGTTAAATTGCAAGAGTCAACCCAAGCCACAAAAGCGGCTAAAACAGAAACAGATAAACAAACAGATGCTAGCCTCGATCCTGTTATTGGTTTAGGTGGTTTACCGGTTAATATTGGTGGCGATAGTATTCAATTTGGGGTTGGTAGTGATGCGTCGTTTAAAGGTGACTCAAAATCAAATCAATCAAACAGCCTAGTTGGCGATATTTCGGTTAACGTGATGCGAGTATTACCAAATGGTAATTTAGTGATTCGCGGTGAAAAATGGCTAACGCTAAATACCGGTGAAGAATTTATTCGCTTAGAGGGGTTAGTGCGTCCACAAGATGTTAATGCTGATAATACTGTTGAGTCTAATCGTATTGCGAATGCGCGTATTCAGTATTCAGGTAAGGGTCAAACTCAAGAGGCACAAAGCCCGGGTTGGTTAACGCGTTTCTTTAGTAGCTCATTGTTTCCTTTTTAGAGGACATTCGACATGAATGGTTTTAAAGTTTTTTGTTTTATGGTGCTACTAGGCTGGCAATTTACTGCCAGTGCTGAGCGAATTAAAGATGTATCTATGGTTGAAGGGGTGCGCTCAAACCAATTAGTGGGCTATGGATTGGTTGTTGGTTTACCGGGTACCGGTGAGCAAAGCCGTTTTACCGAACAAAGCTTCAAAGGCATGCTCAATAGTTTTGGTATTACGTTACCTTCTAGTTTAAAGCCAAAAATTAAAAATGTTGCAGCGGTTGCTGTTCATGCTGAACTCCCTCCATTTAGAAAGCCAGGGCAAACCATAGATATAACCGTGTCATCAATTGGCAGTGCAGGCAGCCTGCGCGGTGGCACATTATTACAAACATTCCTAAAAGGGGTTGATGGTAATGTTTACGCCATCGCTCAAGGCAGTTTAATTGTAGGTGGCTTAGGTGCTGAAGGCCTAGATGGCAGCCGAGTCGTTATTAATACGCCAACCGTAGGGCGTGTGCCAAACGGTGCCACGGTTGAACGTGCTGTTAAAAGCCCATTTATGCAAAACGACTATATTACCTTTAATTTAAACCGCCCTGATTTTACTACTGCTAAACGTTTAGAGAAAACCATAAATGATTTAATCGGCCCAAATAGCGCTCAAGCACTCGATGCAGCTTCTATTCGCGTTATTGCACCTCGTGATGCTTCACAGCGCGTATCGTATTTATCAACTCTTGAAAACTTAGAGTTTAAGCCTGCGGATACTTCGGCAAAAATAATTGTTAACTCACGTACCGGCACTATAGTTATTGGCAAAAATGTAAAATTACAACCTGCGGCAATTACACATGGTGGTCTTACTGTGACCATTGCTGAGCAACAAAATGTGGCGCAGCCAAATCCTCTAGCAGAGGGGGAAACAGTGGTTACCCAACAAAGTATTATTGACGTTAATCAAGATGATTCACGTGCTTTTGTATTTGACCCAGGTGTAAGCCTTGATGATTTAGTTCGTGCTATTAATGAAGTTGGCGCTGCCCCTGGCGATTTAATGGCGATTCTTGAAGCACTTAAAGAAGCCGGTGCAATTAACGGTCAGCTTGTTGTAATTTAGTTTTATAAGACCCTAGGCCCTAGGCCCTAGGGTCTATAACCTTTCACCCTTTACCTTTAACCTTTCATCGCTACTCTTTTTTTGGCTCAATTATTGCATTTCATTAGGTATTATTAATTATTGTGTCAAAAAGCTGATGGAAACAAATCATCTAGATAAGCAAAACTTTTTTGATTTAGGCAACTTAGACTCTTTGCGTCGAGATGCTTTAAACAGCGGTGATGCATCAACCGATGCATCTAAAGCGGCGTTAAAAAAAGCGGCGGCACAATTTGAAGCTATCTTCACCCAAATGCTACTGAAAAGTATGCGTAAAGCCAATGAGGCTTTTGAAGACAAAGAAAGCCCATTTAATGCAAGTGGCGTGAAGTTTTTTGAAGAAATGCACGACCAACAGATGGCTACAGAGCTTTCATCAAATGGCTCTTTAGGTCTTGCTGATTTAATTGTGCAGCAACTATCGCCAGATGGAAAAAACTTTATGCCAGGCTCAGTTCTTCGTACAACGTCAGATTTCTTTAGTGACCAACGTGCGGGTAGCACCTTACCTCATCAAGAAAACCAAAAGGTCACTGAAAAAGTGCCGCTCGTTGATTCAACTGAAAAAAGCGAACAAAACATAGCGTCTGGCACGTTTGAGAATGCTGAGGAATTTGTAAGTACAGTGTGGGAGCATGCAAAAACAGCGGCTAAGAAAATTGGTTTAAATCCGGCGGTTATGGTTGCGCAAGCAGCATTAGAGACTGGTTGGGGTAAACATATTATCAGTAAAGGTGATGGCAATAGCTCAAATAATTTATTCAATATAAAGTCAGATAAAAGTTGGCAGGGCGAAAAAGCCAGTAAGGTCACTTTAGAGTTTGAGCAAGGCGCTGCAGTTAAAAAGCAAGCAAGCTTTAGAGCGTATGACTCAATAAAAGATAGCGTGAATGATTTTGTGGATTTTTTAACACAGAACCCTCGCTATCAAGATGCATTAAACAATACAGCAAAGCCGCACAAATTTTTAGACTCTTTACAGCAAGCCGGTTATGCAACCGACCCTAACTATGCAGACAAAATAAAAAGA
This sequence comes from Pseudoalteromonas sp. APC 3250, assembly GCF_030407915.1. NCBI lineage: Bacteria > Pseudomonadati > Pseudomonadota > Gammaproteobacteria > Alteromonadales > Pseudoalteromonadaceae > Pseudoalteromonas > Pseudoalteromonas sp. APC 3250. The sequence goes on along the minus strand of NZ_JASDCM010000006.1, from coordinate 231,556 downwards.
GTGCTTAACAGTAACGAGTTAAAGAATATCGCCACAAGCGTTATCCGCCAAGGAGTAGAGTAACATGTCGTTTAATTTATTAAATATTGCTAATTCAGGAATAAGAGCAAACTCTGAGTTATTGCAAACGACAAGTAAAAACATCGCAAACGTTAATACTGAAGGGTATGTACGAGAGCGAACTGAATTTACTACCATGATTGATAATCAGGTGGGCCGCGGTCAAACGTACCGGTTATTAAATGAGTTTGCACAAAAGCAATTAAACCGAGATACCTCAAATAAAAGCTTTTTTGATCAATTTGTTAGCGAGGCGAGTCGGGTTGATCAAATTTTTTCAGAAAAATCAAACAGCTTATCAACTAGTATCAACTCGATGTTTAACAACGTACAAGAAGCACTTAACCAACCTTCATCTACGGTTGCTCGTTCATTAGTGATGAGTGATGCGCAAAATCTGATTGATCAAATGGACCGGCTTGCAGGTATTGTTTCAGAGCAAAAAGCAGTGGTTAATGAGCAATTAGAAATATTTTCTGAAGAGGCGAATACGTTAATCGAAAGTATTAGTTCGTTAAATCAAGAAATTGCGGGTGTTCATGGCACTAAAAACGAAGCAGATGCTAGCTCAGCTTACAATGAGCGTGATAAAGCAATACGTGATTTATCAAAACTAATTGATATAGAAACACTCGATGGCCCTAATGGTGAAAAACAAGTATTTATGGGCACAGGTGAAGCGGTTGTTATGCAAAATGGTTCATTTAACTTATTTTCGATTAGTGGCGATCCCGATGCTAATTTTAAAGAGTTACGCTTAGATGTAAATGGTGGCCAAGCCGTTCCACTAGAAATAGATCCCACTAAACTCAAAGGTAAAATTGGTGGCTTATTGGCATTTAGAGACGATATTTTGGTGCCTGCACAAAATCAAATAGGTCAGATGGGCATTGCGCTTGCTGATTCGTTTAATCAGCAAAACCGTTTAGGAATGGATGCAAACGGTGAGCTTGGAGGCGATATTTTTGATATCCCAACGGTCAGTGCTTTTGTTTATCAAGCAAATACCGGAACAGCTAATATGTCAGCAACCGTTGAAGCTGGTAAAGGCAGTGAACTACCAGCGAGTGATTTTGTGATCACCTATACGGGGAACCCTAACGAAGTAAGTATTCAGCCAATAGATAATAAAGGCGAGCCTTTAGGCAGTGCATCGTTAGCTGTTATTCCACCGAGTGGCATTATTGACTCTGCGGCAATCACCAGCGGGGAGTCGTTTGGTTTAGAGCTAAACGTAACCGGAGCTGGTAATGCCGGTGATCAATTTCAGATAAAACTTAATAGTGGCGCGGCTGGCAATATATCGCTGACAACAGGTCGGGGCGAAGACATTGCCTTGGCCTCTCCAATTAGAACAGCAGACGGGCTTGATAATACAGGCACTGGGACTATTTCACCGGGTGATGTGAGCGATGTAACTACCGGCAGTTTTACAAACCCTTTAGGCTTAGCAAATGGTCCTATTAACATTGTTAAAACTGCTAATGCTAACGAATATCAACTTACTGATGGTAATGGTACAACCACGTTTACGGTTACACCGCCTGCTAACAATATTTTGGCGCAAGCGGGGCCTCCTTATGATGGCTATGGTTTTGACTTTAATATTGAAGGGGTACCGGCTACAGGTGATACCTTTAATTTAGAATTTAATGAAGGCGGTTTTGATGATAACCGTAATGGTCAAAAACTCGCTGACTTACAAAATAGCGACTTAGTACGTCAAAATGTGGTAGCAAGTGCCTCAGCCGATAATCATAAAACCTTGAACCAGGCCTATGCTGGATTAGTAACCGATGTTGGTGTAGTAACCAGTCAAGCAAAAACCAACGGGGCGGCATTTGATGCTTTAGCACAGCAATCAGAAGCCTGGTATGAATCGTTATCCGGCATAAATTTAGATGAAGAGGCAGCTAATTTGCTGCGTTTTCAGCAATCTTATGCTGCATCGGCTCAAGTACTGTCTGCAGCACGTTCTATTTTTGACACTTTACTGAGTGCGGCGAGGTAATTATGCGTTTATCAAATAATTTAATGTATCAAAATAACATTAATAAAATACTTGAGAATCAACAAAATGTAGCTGGTGCGCAGGAGCGCGTTACGACAGGTCAAAAATATTTGAGTACCTCAGAAAACCCTGCTGCTATTTCGCAGGGTATGTTGTACACCAATAAAATAGAAACTAATGAGCAGCTGACGAAAAATATTAACCAGCTAAAAGGGCGTTTAGAAACCGAAGAAAGTTTATTACAAGGTATGAACGACACTATTTTAGAAGCGCAAATGTTAACTATACGAGCGGGCAATGGTTCGTTAGATAAAGGTGATTTGGCTTCGGTTGCCAGTGAACTAAAAGAATTGCAAAAATCGCTGCTTAACTTAATGAATAGTCAATCTGAAGGGGGGAAATACCTTTTCTCTGGCTATCAAGACGATATTCAAACTTATACATTTAATAGCACTAATGGCAAATACGAATACCAAGGCGATCAAGGCCAGCACGAAGTAACCATTGCAAAAGGCGTTGAGATCAAATCAAGCGATAATGGCTTTAATGTATTTGAACGAGTTGATGCACGTCTTGATGTGGTATCGAATGATGGAGCGCCATCAGGCGGTATTACCGCTGGAACTGTTTATGTTCAAAATCAAGGTGAGTTTGATCGTTTTCATAAAGATAATTATAACTCAGACCCAGATCCGCTTATTTCTCCAACGATCAATACCTATAACGTTAATGTGATCCCTGGTGCGACCCCTTCATCGCCTGATCAGTATGAGATATTACGTGATGGTAATCCTCTTGTACCACCTGTGACTGGTGAAGTAACTGATGAGCCGATTGAATTTGCCGGTATGGAAATTCAACTTGAAGGTGTAGCACCGGGGCAGCTTGATTTTACCCTTGAGAAACCAAGCAAAGAAAATGTATTGAATACACTAGAAGATTTGATCATTAGCCTAAATGACGAACAACTTGATGAAGCGCAAATTAACCAAGCATTATCGGATGGTTTAATTCAGCTTAAAAACGCCAGTGAGCAAATTGTATTTACACAAGCTGGCTTAGGTGGGCGCATGAATGTGGTTGAGCGTGTAACTGATTCAAACAGTGCACTAGATATCAATAATCAAGAAAACAGATCCAGCCTGATTGAAATTGATGCCGCTGAAGCCATCAGCGATCTTACTAAACATGAGTCTGGTTTACAGGCCTCACAAGCGACTTTTGGTCGTTTGGCTAAACTCTCATTATTCGATTATTTATAAACACCATCCAAGGCAGGTTATTACTTTTAGGAAAAATAGGTAATAACTTGCCTTAACGAAGCGGCAAAAAACTGTCACCCCCTTTTTATCTTCTGTCAAAAAATCGCTAACTTCTAATTTAAAGCCGCAATAAGTGTTATTTAGTTGTTTTAAAACATAAGGTTAATCTTTTTTTTCTAGTTGGCACAACTAATGCATTTAGCTAGTTATAGAAAGTGTGGTTTTTGCTTAAATATTTTGAACCACATTCTGATTGAAACTAGGAGATGGTAAAATGGCTTTAAGCGTAAATACAAATGTTGCATCACTTAATGGGCAACGCAATCTATCTAAATCTAGCATGGCACTTGAAACCTCAATGCAGAGACTATCATCTGGTTTGCGTATTAATAGCGCAAAAGACGATGCTGCAGGTTTACAAATTGCCAACCGACTAACTTCTCAGGTTAATGGCCTAACGGTTGCTCAGCGTAATGCCAACGATGGTATTTCCATGGCGCAAACGGCTGAAGGTGCGATGCAAGAGTCTGCAAACATTCTGCAACGTATGCGTGACTTATCACTGCAATCAGCGAATGGTTCAAACAGTGCGGTTGACCGTGCATCACTGCAAAAAGAAGTAGCAGCCCTGCAACAAGAACTAACACGAATTGCAGACACCACCAAATTTGGTGGCACCAGCTTACTTGACGGTACATTTGGTACAAAACAATTCCAAGTGGGTGCAAATGCGAATGAAACCATTAATGTAAGCTTACGTAATGTAGCTGCCAACGCTATTGGTGCATATGAAGTAAAAGGAAACAGTACTTTACTGGGTGCTGTTGCAACACAAACAGCGCCACTTGCTACGGCAACTGGCGCTGTGGCTACTGCAGGATTAAATATAAATGGTGTTGCAATCCCTGATGCAGGTGTTACGGGTAAAGGCGCTGCTGAAATAGCCGATACCATTAATAAAGAAGCAACAGGGGTTACTGCCACTGCAAAATTAGATGTTACTATTGCTGGGCTAACATCAGCAGATAACAGCGACTTAACTCTTCGCAAAGCGGGTGCTGCGGTTGATACTTATAAATTATCAGAATTTGGTGGTGATCTTGACCGACTTGCTGAAAAACTGCAAGCCGACGGCTATGATGCAATCGTCGATAATGGTTCGTTAACACTAAGAGCTGAAGGTGTTGACGGTATTCAAATGACGGGTACTGCCGGTACAGCTACCATTGCAAATAACGCTACAGGTGGTGCGCCAGTTGCTGGTGGTGCTACTAATAACGATATTAGTGTTTCATCATCACTGACATTATCTTCGTCAGAGAAAATTGGTATATCTGGTACTGACGTAGATGATATTCTAGGCGGGGCAAATATTTCAGCTACCGGTGGTTCAGGTGAATTAACATCTGTTGAAAGTGTGGATATATCAGGTACAACTAGTGCAGGTGCACAGTCTGCCATTAACACCATAGATGCAGCGCTTGCGCAAATTGACGCCCAGCGTGCCGATTTAGGTGCGGTACAAAACCGTTTTGGTTTTACTATTGCCAACCTTGCTAACGTATCTGAGAACGTGTCAGCTTCGCGTAGTCGTATTCAAGATACCGATTATGCGCTTGAAACTGCAACCCTAACTAAAAACCAAATTATGCAACAAGCCGGTACTACTATTTTGTCTCAGGCAAACCAGTTGCCACAGGCAGCATTAAGTCTTTTAGGTGGCTAATATCCGCTAACTATAAAAAGCCAAGCAAATATGCTTGGCTTTTTTGTCTGTATTTCAATCAATTAAAAGTTTTTACTGTTTTTTTAAAAAAAAGCTAAAGGTAATTTTATAACGGCCGTTAACTTAATTAGAACGGAGCTTGAACAGATTTTTATTGTGATGGCTCTTGGTTAAAATCAATTAGTTACATTACGAAAGTAATCAGGAGTTATAACATGGCTTTATCAGTAAATACTAACGTTGCATCACTAAATGCACAAAGAAACTTATCAAAATCTAGCGATGCATTAGGTACATCAATGCAACGTCTTTCATCTGGTATGAAAATTAACAGTGCGAAAGATGATGCGGCAGGTCTACAAATTGCGAACCGTCTTTCTTCACAAATTAATGGTTTAGGTGTTGCTCAGCGTAACGCTAACGATGGTATCTCAATGTCGCAAACCGCTGAAGGTGCGATGCAAGAGTCATCAAACATCTTACAACGTATGCGTGACCTATCTTTACAATCAGCTAATGGTTCAAACGATGCTAATGCTCGTGCAGCACTACAAAAAGAAGTTGGCGCATTACAGCAAGAGCTTACTCGTATCGCTGAAACGACTAAATTTGGTGGTACAAGCTTACTAGATGGTTCGTTCGGTACTAAACAATTCCAAGTGGGTTCAAACGCTAACGAAACAATCAACGTAAGTTTGCGTGATGTGTCTGCTGATGCGCTTGGTGCATATGGTGTTAGTGGGGCTGGTTCTGTATTGGGTACTGCTGGTGACACGACTTTAGCGCTTCAAAATGCAACAACTGCAGATGCAACTCTTAACATAAATGGTAAAGCGGTATCTGTCGCTGCTAATGATGGCGCAGAAGATATTGCTACTAAAATCAATGCAGTTGCATCAGGCGTAACTGCAACTTCAGAGTTAAGTACAACATTAACAGGTCTTGATTCATCTGATGTTGGTGATTTAAACATCGGTGATGATACTTATAAATTAGCTGAATATGGTGGTGACGCTGCACGTCTTGCTGAAGCGATGGTTGCTGATGGTTATGATGTTGTTGAGTCAGGCGGTGATTTGACGATTAAAGCAACAGGTGTTAATGGTATTGAACTCATCGCAACTGCGGGTTTGGCTTCTTTAGGTGGTGGTACGGCAGCTGGTAGCCAAGCTGTTTCATCTACTCTAGAGCTTTCTTCTCCAGATAAAATTGGTATCTCTGGTACAACTGTAGATGAAATACTAGGTGGTGGTCTTGCTGCTACGGGTGGTCAAGGTTCATTAACGTCAGTAGAGTCAATTGATATCTCTGGTACGACTAGTGCTGGTGCACAAAACGCAATCGAAACAATTGATGCGGCGCTTGCGCAAATTGATGCACAACGTGCTGACTTAGGTGCGGTACAAAACCGTTTTGGTTTCACTATTGCTAACCTTGCAAACGTATCAGAAAACGTATCAGCTTCTAAAAGCCGTATCGAAGATACAGATTACGCTGCAGAAACGGCTAAACTGACTAAAAACCAGATTATGCAACAGGCTGGTACAACAATCTTAGCTCAGTCTAACCAGTTACCACAGGCAGCACTTAGCTTATTAGGTTAATTTAACAATAAGCTCTATACTTTAACTACTAAGGAAGGGGCAACCCTTCCTTTCTTGTATAGGTATAAAGCTTTATATCGCTTTATAGTAGGAGCGAATTATGGAAACGCAAAGTTTAAATCTAAATATCAGCTCAGCGCAAAAAGGTGAGGTCAGCTCAAGCTACCAAGCCCCATCACAAGTTAAGCAAAACGCCGATGAGCAAAAGAATACACCCATCACCACCACGGCAAGTAATAGTGAAGTTTCTGAAACTGAGTTGTCACCTGAAAAACTAGAGAAGGTGGTACAGCAATTGCAGGATTTTATGGGCGAAATGAATCGTAGCCTACAGTTTAAAGTAGATGAAGATTCTGGCCGTAATGTTATTAAGGTAATTGATAAAGAAAGCGGTGATTTAGTTAAGCAATATCCCTCTGAAGAAGTATTAGGTATTGTTGCTAAATTAGCAGAAGCCACTGGCGTGTTAGTTGATTTTAAAGTTTAGTTTGAGCAATTTAAGAGGGTAAGTATTATGGCTATTTCATTTACAGGTATAGGTTCAGGACTTCAAGTTAATGAAATTGTAACCGCTTTAGTCAATGCTGAAAAAGCCCCTTATCAAGCACGGGTAACACAACAGCAAGCAAATTTTACTACGGACATTTCTGCGGTAGGGACCTTAAAAGCGTCTTTAGAAGAGCTTAATGGTTCTCTAGAATCATTGGGGGACATCGAAAACTTTCAAAAGCGTACTATCAGTGGTAGCGATGACTTTGTCTCTTTAAGCTCTGAAAAAAACGCGCAAACTAACAACTATTCTATAAAAGTAAACAGCTTAGCTGAAAACCACAAGTTAACCTCAAGTGCCATAGCAGGTGATGAGGCTGTGGGTGAGGGTAAGCTAACCATTAGTTCAGGTAGTAATAATTTTAATATTGATGTGTCAGATACAGCGACCCTTGCTGATATTCGTGATGCTATTAATAATTCTACCGATAACGACTCAGTTAATGCCACTATTATTACTGATGATACGGGGCAGCGATTGGTATTATCAAGTAAGGAAACTGGCGCAGAAAACGCAATAAAGATTGTGGTTGATGATGTTGGTGATGCTAATAATACTGATTTGTCTGGCTTATCACGACTAGCTTATGACAGCGATGCTGCATCTGCAACCTATGCTGAAAATTTAAATGAAGTAACGGCAGCGACCGATGCCTCAATTACGATTGATGGGACGCTTGTTGCGACAAGCAGTACAAATGAATTTAAAGATGTCATTGAGGGTGTCACCATTAATGCCAAAAAAACGCACAACGCAGATGATGATTTAAGTAAAGCAACGATAACAGAGAACAATAATAATGTTGCGGCTGGATTAAAATCGTTTGTAGAAAAGTTTAATGCGTTTATTGACTTATCAAATCAGTTAGGTCGATCTAGTGCTGAAGAGGGGGTAGGTGCGCTTGCGGGTGATTCATTACTTAGAGGCTCTGTAAATCAAGTGCGCTCATTGCTAACGTCGGAATTTAGTACGGGTAATGGTAATACCGACTTTTTAGCTAATTTTGGTATTAGAACTGAGCGCTCAGGTAAATTAAGTATTGATTCTGATGCGCTTAAAGCTGCGGTAGAAAGTGATCCACAAGCTATTCAAACGTTTTTCGTTGGTGAAAATGATGGTGATGGTTTTGTTGGTCAGCTAGACACGGTGATTAAAGGCTATACTGCGTCTGATGGTATTATTAGCTCTCGTATAGAAGGTCGCGAATCACAAATTTCTAAACTAGAAACTGACGTAGAAAAGTTTAATACCCGTATGGCTAAATATGAAGAGCGATTATATAGCCAGTACAACGCAATGGATTTGCTCGTTGCTAACCTAAACTCGACAGGGAGTTACTTGCAACAGCAATTAGCTAACCTACCTGGTGTGGTTAAAAAGTCTAGCTAAACAATTAACCTTGTTTAGCAAATAAAGCCTGGCTTATGAGTCAGGTTTTTTTATGTTTGTTCGATTGTTAGTAACTAACTGTGTTGTTTTATAGTGAGGTTTGAGGAAATAAAAATACAGAGTGAAAAATCTGCTTAATCACTCTGTAAAGGGGAATAAAATAGGGGGGGCTAAAGTAAATAATATTTTTAAATATTAGATTTATACTTATTCACCGCGCCTTTGCTTTTTTGTTTCTTTATAATTTCTATCGCTAACTTTTGTTTTTCGCTATCAAATAGTGTTGAAAGCTGTGCCACAAATGCGATTAAAAACTCAAGCTCAGATTCAGAATAAAAACCGTCGTCATGCTTTAAAGATTCATTCATGTAACTGTCTAACCGGCTATGAATATTCAGTGCTTGCTCAATATCCCAATCCTGAGAGTCAGTAATCAAACTAACCAGCTCATTGCAGTAGTCTCTGGTCTTACTATCAGTAATTTGTGAGCTCGTAACCTGCTTTAAAGTCATTACAGTTGTGGTTCTCTTTGTTCGAATGGAATTGCTTCCCAGCCTGACTTAATCTCTTTAATTAAGGTAATTACTTCATCAATTTTATCAATGTTGTTTTCAAGGTTTGCAGTTAATAAGCAACGCTGACAGTAATCGTACAAAGAGTCTAAGTTAGTTGATACTTCATTATTGTCTTCAAAATTTAACACTTGCTGCAACGCACCAAGTAGCACAATACAATCAGAGATTGCGTTGCCTTTTTTTTCTAACTCTTTACGTTCAATAAATCCTTTTGCAGCAGAGAGCTTGCCAACAATATTTACAAACACGAGTTTAACTTGGTCGTAGGGAGTCATCTCTTTAACGCTGCTAACTGTTATTTGACGGTATTTATTGATTGATGCATGAGCCATGGGTAATTCCTCAAATTTTAATTACTGTGTAGAACCTTAAGCAAGTTTAGTTCCAACATAAGTTTGACTATTACTTATCGGCAAAAACAGTCACACCTTTAAGTAATAATAGCACTTTTTATGAGTTTCTTCTGTGTAGAGTCGCATCATCATCAGTGGCAAAACGTGTTAGATAATTCATCCTAAGTCGGTATGCCGTTATAAATAGTTAAAGAGTTATTAGTTATAAAGTATTAGCTTTGCGGGGCGGGTGTCTGTTTTTTGGCGTTAATGTCAAAAAATCGCCGCTATTGCTTGCATCCAAACCCAACTGGCTTACAATTTGATTAATAAAACAAATTAGTGAAATAAATGGCTCGCTAAAGATGATCTTAATTTTAGATAATAATAACAATCGCTCTATTGGATTATACGCATCGCTTACTTTTATTGGTGAGGCTGTACAGTTGCAAACAGAAGCTGACTTTGAACAGGCATGTAGCCACTATCAAAACAAAGAATGTATTGTGGTGTTAGGTGCTTTGCAGTCTTTAGATCACGAAAGTTTAATTAAACGATACCCAACATTTCCTTTTTTACTCATTGGTGAAACGCTTAAACCTTTGTTGAGTTTGGCTAATGTTGTGGGGTTGATATGTGAGCCATTTACTCATGAAATTACCACACAGCTGTTGCACGACTGTCAGCAATATCAGCGCATGTTGCCGCATGAACATAAAAATAATAAAGAGAAAAGCACCTTTGATGGTCTTGTTGGTGAAACCAAAGCGGTAAAAGATTTACGCTTTTTAATTACGCAGGTTGCAAAAACCGATGCCAATGTACTTATTTTGGGTGAGTCGGGCACAGGTAAAGAAGTGGTCGCCCGTAACGTACATTTGCTTTCTAAACGTAATAAAGGCCCTTTTGTACCGGTCAACTGTGGGGCTATTCCTGCTGAGCTATTAGAAAGTGAACTATTTGGTCATGAAAAAGGCGCGTTTACTGGGGCTATTTCAGCACGAAAAGGCCGTTTTGAGTTAGCGCAAGGTGGCACGCTATTTTTAGATGAAATAGGGGATATGCCATTACAAATGCAAGTTAAATTACTGCGAGTGCTCCAAGAGCGTAGTTATGAGCGCGTTGGTGGTACCAAAGCGATCCAAGCTGATGTGCGTGTGATTGCTGCAACCCACCGTGACCTTGAAAACATGATAGAAAAAGGCTCATTTAGAGAAGATTTATACTATCGCTTAAATGTTTTTCCTATTGAGAGCCCATCTCTTGCTCAACGCGCAGAAGACATACCATTACTACTTAAAGAGCTTATGCGCCGTGTAAATGAACAAAGCGGTACTACGGCTAAGTTTACAGAGCGTGCTATTGATAGTTTAAAAGAACATGCTTGGCCGGGTAATATTCGTGAGCTGGCGAACCTTGTTGAACGAATGGTTATTATGTTTCCAGATAAGGTGGTGGATGTTCCTGATTTACCCAATAAATACCGCTACATTGAAGTTGAAGCCTATGAGCCACAGTACCCAGAAGAGCTGATGGAGCGTGATGCCTTTAATGATATTTTTAGTGGCGGATTTAGCGAAGATGAAATAGATCTAGAAGATGACTTTGCTCAGGCCGCACCTGGTTTATTGCCCGATGAAGGTATTGAGCTTAAAGAGTACTTAGCTGAGCTTGAAATTAACTTAATCACACAGGCATTAGAGCGCTTTGATTACGTTGTCGCCCGTGCTGCTGAAGTACTTGGTGTAAGACGAACCACACTGGTCGAAAAAATGAAAAAATATAACCTTTCTAGAGATTGAGAGCTAAGTGCATGTGCTAGGTACTAGGCGCTAGGTGTTAGGTTAGAAAAAATAAACACTGCGTTTAATGCAAACTCGGCGCTATAATTGTCAGCGGGTTTACCTCGCGTCTCGTAACCCGAAACCCGCTCCTAGCCGAGCTTTTTAACTTCTTCCTTCCTAAAACAATCATTACTATGATCGTTAACCATACCGCACGCCTGCATGTAGGCATACACTGTGGTTGGGCCTAAAAATTTAAAGCCACGCTTTTTTAAATCTTTTGCAAATAATGTTGATGCCTCAGTAACTGCGGGGTAATCCGCAAGCGTCTCTAAATCGTTTACCTGAGGTTTATTACCAACAAACCGCCACTGGTAATCACTAAAGCTGCCAAACTCTTTTTGAATAGCAATGAAGCACTTTGCATTATTAATTGTTGCGGCTATTTTTAAGCGGTTGCGAACAATTCCCTCATTTTGCATTAATGTTTCTAGGTCCTGCTCAGTAAAGGCCGCTACTTTATTTACATCAAAGTTTGCAAAGGCGTTTTTATAATTAGCGCGCTTTTTTAATATGGTGTACCAACTTAACCCTGCTTGTGCCGATTCTAACGTTAAAAACTCAAAAAGTAGTTGATCGTCATACACAGGAACGCCCCATTCATGGTCATGGTAATCCACATAGTCGGGCTTTGAGGTATCTAACCATGGGCAGCGGCACTGAGTCTCTTTATTCATGCATGTTCCTTTGCGCGTCATTTTTACGACACGCGTTTTGTTGGTTTAATTTATTGAATTTGCTAGTAAATAATTTTGGTACATATTGTGCATTAGCTACAGTATCTACATTATTTTAGAGAGTTGATTATGGCCCTTGCAAGTGTGCTAAAACCCCAGTTTATTTCTGCTAATCAGTATAACCCATGTTTACTGCAAGAGGAGTATGTTGGTGAGTTGAGTGATTTGCGTCAACAAGCAAGTTGGCTCTCTCATCTGGTTGATACCATGCCTGCGGGCGTGATTGTACTTGATGGTAAAGGAATGATCGCTAAGGCAAACCAAATAGCTATCGATATGCTCGGCGAGCCATTAGAAGGAGAGAAGTGGTTTAGCGTTATTCAGCGCTCATTTCGTCCTCATCAAGATGATGGTCATGAAGTGTCGTTAAAAGATGGACGCTTAATAAAGCTCGATATTACTGCACTCGCGCCTGAGCCTGGGCAACTTATACTAATGACCGATTTAACCGAAACCCGACGCTTACAAAAGCGAGTCGCGCATATGCAGCGTTTAAGTGCCTTAGGTAAAATGGTTGCGTCTTTAGCTCATCAAGTACGCACACCGTTATCAGCGGCTATGTTGTATGCCGCAAATTTAGGCTCAAAACGCTTACCCGAAGCGTCTCGCGGCAGTTTTCATACTAAATTAATGTCACGTTTAAAAGATTTAGAAACCCAAGTAAACGACATGCTGTTATTTGCTAAAAGTGGTGATCAGCAAGTTGTTGAGCAAGTGTCGATGCAACAGCTACTAAGTGAAGTTAAAGCCGGTGCCGATGCTATGGTAGCGCTCAATGATAGCGAATTAAATGTGAGCTTACCTGAACCCGATATTGAAATTATGGGTAACAAAACAGCATTGGCAAGCGCAATTCAAAACCTAATTCATAATAGTATTCAAGTCATTGGCAGTGGTGCACAAGTACATCTTAGTGCTTTGCGTGATATGCAAGATCCTGATTATGTCCGCATTAGTGTTAGTGATAATGGCCCTGGGCTTGATTTAGCACAAACTGAGAAAATATTTGAACCCTTTTATACCACTAAAAGCCAAGGTACTGGTTTAGGACTTGCCGTTGTAAGTTCAGTGGCCAGTGCACATCAGGGACGTGTTGAAGCAGACAACAACCCACAAGGGGGAGCAATTTTTAGTATGTTGCTACCTATTAGTGTCACATCTAAATTAGGGGAGTCACAATGAGTAACACTATTTTAGTTGTAGAAGATGACGCCGGACTTCGTGAAGCATTAATTGATACGCTTGAAATGTCAGGTATAGCCTGTATGGCCGCCAATAGTGCCGAGCAAGCCATGGTGCTACTAAAAAAAGAAGTATTTTCATTGGTGGTCAGTGATGTACAAATGGGCGCAATGAGCGGCTTGGATTTATTACGTAGTATTAAATTAAATTACCCTGATTTACCCGTACTAATGATGACGGCCTATGCCACTATTGATGATGCTGTAGAGGCTATGCGTTTAGGCGCGATTGATTATATGGCTAAGCCATTTGCACCAGAAGTGCTATTGAATATGGTGAGTCGTTACTTACCAGAAAAAGAAAAAGAAACAGACGGGCCCATTGTCGCCGACCCTAGTAGTATTCAATTACTCGAACTTGCTAATAAAGTTGCTCGATCAGATGCCAGTGTGATGGTGCTTGGGCCAAGTGGCTCTGGTAAAGAAGTACTGGCGCGTTATATTCATGACAAATCAAAACGCTGTAATGAACCGTTTGTAGCGATTAATTGCGCTGCTATTCCAGAAAATATGCTCGAAGCCACTTTATTTGGTTATGAAAAAGGTGCGTTTACCGGTGCGATACAGGCTTGTCCTGGTAAGTTTGAACAAGCGCAGGGGGGTACTATTTTACTTGATGAAATCACCGAAATGGATTTAGGCCTGCAAGCCAAGCTGTTACGTGTACTTCAAGAGCGTGAAGTTGAGCGTTTAGGTGGTCGTAAAACCATTGCACTGGATGTACGTGTGCTTGCCACAAGTAACCGAGAGTTAAAAGAAGCGGTTGCTGAAAACCAGTTCCGCGAAGATTTATACTATCGACTCAATGTTTTCCCACTGCTATGGCGACCACTGTGTGAGCGCCCAGGGGACATTATTGTGTTGGCTAAGCATTTGATTGAACGTCACTTAAGTAAAAGCAAAGAGCCAATGGCGTATTTAGATAGCAGTGCAGAGCAAAAACTGCTTAGCCATAGCTGGCCCGGTAACGTACGCGAACTAGATAACGTTATCCAGCGAGCATTAATTTTACGCAGTGGAAATAGTATTGATGAGCATGCTATTTTTATCGAAAATCTAGCCCCAACGCATTTTGTGGCAGAAACTAAAGCTGACATTGAGCCTGTAAAAAGTAGTCTCAGTAACGCTTATTATGATGAAAAAGCAGCGCCTGCAGATGAGCAAAAAAATGATTTGTTAGCCGTCGATACTGGTAGTTACAAAGATGAGCTTAAAGATAAAGAACATCGTATTATTTTAGAAACCTTGGCACGCTGCCAAGGAAAACGTAAAGAGGTCGCCGAAACCTTAGGTATTAGCCCGCGTACTTTACGCTACAAATTAGCACAAATGCGTGATTTAGGTATTTCCCTCCCAGCATAACCCCCATAAGCCCTAAGTTCAATCACTTGAATTTAGGGCTGTCAAAACTCTGACTGCTTAATTATTTTACTTAAAGCGTTGTTTTAATTGGTTTTAATTTTTGGCATGTTTTGTGCTTTATTCTCTTTAAGAGTTTACTGCATTATCAGAGACAATTATGAAAATTCAAAACAGTGCTTTATTTCAAGAAATGCAATCAATGGCTGCAGAGGCCACACGTAGTAATCAAGTTAATAACTTGCCAACGCAAGTGCAATCAACCTCTACAGCACAGTTTGGTGACATGTTGAGTAATGCCCTTAATACAGTGCATGAACTTCAGCAAGACACAGGACAAAAAGTAAAAGCGGTAGAGAATGGCGACAGAAGCGTATCACTTGCTGAGGCTATGATTGCTTCGCAAAAGTCTTCTGTGGCATTTGAAGCTACGGTACAGGTTCGTAATAAGCTTGTTGAGTCTTATAAAGAAATTATGAACATGCCTGTTTAACTAGGTAGTGGAGAATTATTGTGGCGCAATCTAATCAATCTACAGATCTGGCACTTGCTGATGGCATGATGGAGCAAAGTGAAAACGAAGATCAACAAGAGCAAAAATCAGGCTATTTCAGTGCCCTTGGCGGTGTTGATGTTTTACGTCAAATTACCCTGATTGTTGCATTAGCTATTTGTTTAGCCATTGCTATTTTCGTTATTATTTGGGCTCGTCAGCCAGATATGCGCCCTTTAGGTAAAATGCAAACTGAAGAGTTAATAGAAACACTCGACTTTTTAGATGCACAAAAAATTGACTACCAACTTGATGGCAATGTGGTCTCGGTGGATGAAACTGAATATCAAAATATCAAGTTATTGATGACCCGTGAAGGTTTAGATCAAGGGCCTACATCAGGTAGCGACATTATTATGCAAGACATGGGGTTTGGGGTAAGCCAACGTTTAGAGCGTGAGCGCCTTAAACATGGCCGTGAGCAACAACTTGCCCGTACTATAGAAGAGCTAAATAATGTTACTCGCGCCAAAGTATTGTTAGCGATTCCCAAAGAAAATGTGTTTGCCCGTAGAGAGAAAAAACCCTCTGCAACTGTTGTACTTACTCTTAAACGCGGTCGCTCTTTAGATGGCGAAGAAGTTGACTCGGTTGTTGATATGATAGCTTCAGCGGTACAAGGGCTTGAGCCTTCGCGCGTTACTGTGACCGATCAAAATGGTCGTTTATTAAATTCAGGCTCGCAAACCTCTTTAGCTGCACGCTCGCGTAAAGAATACGATATAGAACGTAAACGTGAGCAAGAATACCTAGAAAAAATCGACAGTATTTTGATCCCCGTGGTTGGATTAGGTAATTACACCGCACAAGTAGATTTAAGTATGGACTTTAGTGCGGTAGAAGAAACACAAAAACGTTACAACCCAGATTTACCTGCGGTAAGAAGTGAAACGACCTTTGAAGAAAATAATATTGGTGGCCTAGCGGTTGGTATTCCAGGCGCGCTTACTAATCAGCCACCAGTTAACTCAACTATTCCTGAAGATGCGATGGCGGGCGGTGCAGGCACTGCAACCTCACCGAGTAGAACTCACAAAGAAGCCACTCGTAACTATGAACTCGATACCACTATTTCACATAAGCGTCAGCAAACTGGAGTGATCCGCAGAATAAGCGTCTCTGTTGCGGTTGATTACCTGCCTACGGTGGGTGAAAATGGTGAAACAACTATGACGCCACGCTCGGTTGAAGCCCTGTCAAATATTCGTCGCTTGTTACAAGGTGGCGTAGGCTTTGATATGCAACGTGGCGATGCACTTGAAGTAGTGACCGTACCATTTGTTCGTGAAGACTCAGCGCTTGATTTCGAGTTGCCTTTATGGGAACAAGATTGGTTTATGAAAATGATGCGCTTAGTATTAGGTGCACTGGTTATTATTGTACTGATTTTAGCTGTCGTTAAACCTATGCTTAAACGCTTAATCTACCCAGATAATACACTTGAAGAATACGATGAAGATTCTCTTAGTTCAGGTGTTGATCTTGGTGACAGCACATTAGATATGCTAAATAATGACTTTGATTCTGCTTCTGTTGGCTTCTCAAGCGATGGTACACTACGCTTACCAGACCTACACGGCGACGAAGACTTACTCAAAGCGGTTCGTGCCCTTGTAGCCAATGAACCAGAACTATCATCACAAGTAGTGAAAGCGTGGTTAACAGAAGATGACTGATCAAGAACAAAAACAACTACCTCAAGCGTTTGATGTTGATAAACTTGATGGTGTAGATAAAGCGGCAATATTATTGCTGAGCTTAACTGAAGAAGATGCAGCGCAAATCCTCAAGCACTTAGAGCCAAAACAAGTGCAAAAGGTCGGTATGGCTATGGCGGCAATCGATGATTTGTCGCAAGCTAAAATTAGCGCGGTTCATAATTTGTTTATTGAACAAATTCAAAGCTTTAGTACGATTGGTTTTCAGTCTGAAGACTTCATCAAAAAAGCACTTACAGCCGCATTAGGTGAAGATAAAGCCGCCAGCTTGATAGACCAAATAGTGATGGGCTCAGGCGCTAAAGGTCTTGATTCATTAAAATGGATGGACTCTAAACAGGTGGCTAACATTATTCGTAATGAGCATCCACAAATTCAAACAATTGTTCTCTCTTACCTAGAGCCTGAACAGTCGGCTGAAATTTTAGCGCAATTTCCTGAAAAAGTGCGTCTCGATTTAACCATGCGTATTGCTAATTTAGAAGAAGTACAACCGGCAGCATTGCAAGAATTGAATGAAATTATGGAAAAACAATTTGCCGGTCAAGCGGGTGCACAAGCTGCGAAAATGGGTGGCTTAAAAGCTGCGGCAGATATCATGAACTACCTCGATACAAATGTTGAAGGGCAGTTAATGGATTCAATCCGTGAGCATGACGAAGAAATGTCGCAACAAATTCAAGACTTAATGTTTGTCTTCGAAAACTTAATGGATGTAGACGACAGAGGCATTCAAGCAATCCTGCGTGAAGTGCCGCAAGATGTATTAATGAAAGCCATTAAAGGGACCGACGATGCCCTTAAAGAGAAAATTTTGGGTAACATGTCAAAACGTGCCGCTGAAATGCTCGCTGATGATTTAGAAGCTATGGCTCCTGTGCGCATTAGTGAAGTAGAAGCGGCGCAAAAAGAAATTTTATCAACAGCACGTCGCCTTTCTGATTCAGGTGAAATTATGCTTGGTGGTGGCGGTGGTGAGGAGTTCTTATAACCTATGAGTCACTCTAAAGGTCGCCCATTACATGCAGATGAAGCTGATGAGTTATTAAAAAATTGGCCAATTCCTGATGTTGCTCCCGATGAGCGAAGCTTTCGCAATCGCTCTACGGCTTATGGCACACCCTTAGCCGAGCTATACCGTAAAGAAATAGCAAAAGAACAAGTAGAAGAACCGGAAGAACCAGAGCTGCCTTCATTAACTATGGTAGAGCTGGAGCGTATTCGCCAAGATGCCTACGAAGAAGGCCTTAAACAAGGGCACGAACAAGGCTATATAGATGGCTTTGACAAAGGCGTAACCGAGGGTAAAGAGGCGGGTTACAAAGAAGGTGTAGAGCTGGGTAAAACACAAGGCCAAGAAGACGTTAAACCATTAATTGATGAGCAGTTGACCAGTCTGCGTGGTTTACTAGATAGTTTAAGCGACCCGCTTAAAAAAGTGGACGAGCAAGCAGAAAAACAGCTGGTACAGCTAGCCACTATGCTCAGTGAAGCGATTATTTATCAAGAAGTAAAAACATCACCTGATATTATTTTACATACTTTGAAAAAAAGCATTGATGCACTTAATGCAGAACAAGAAAAAGTTCGAATTCATCTTCATCCAGATGACTTATCGCTGATAAAAACCAGTTATGGCGAACAAGCTATTGAAGATAATCATTGGCAATTAATTGCAGAACCCACTCTAGAGCGGGGCGGTTGTGAAGTTAAAACAACGTTATCATCTTTAGATATGACCTTGAAAACCCGTGTCAAAGAAACGTTGGATAGCTTTTTGCATAACAGTGGTATCTAACTTTTTTATTGGCGTGTCATGTCTGTGAGCGATACTTCATTAAGCGAACGCTTATCTCAATACCAACGGCATATTAAAATTCCAGCGCCTGCAGTCGCGGGAGTTTTAACGCGTGTGGTTGGTTTAACACTGGAAGCCAAAGGTTTGCGCGCTCCGGTAGGCAGCCAATGTAAAATTGAAACAATGAACGGCTTTGTTGACGCTGAAATTGTTGGATTTAACGATCAAACTTTGTATTTAATGCCTAACGACCACATTTCAGGCGTACTGCCTGGTGCGCGAGTTATCCCCCAAGTTAATGACACAGGTTTGCCTGTTGGCATGAGCTTACTTGGTCGAGTGGTAGACGGCTTAGGCAGACCTTTAGATGGCTTAGGTAAAATTAATGCAGAACATACACTCAAATTTGCTCAAAATGCAATAAACCCTCTTGCAAGACGCCCCATTAGTAAGCCTATGGATGTGGGGGTACGTGCTATTAACTCGGTGATTACTGTCGGCCAAGGCCAGCGCATGGGCTTATTTGCAGGCTCTGGTGTGGGTAAATCAGTATTATTAGGCATGATGACCCGAGGCAGTGAAGCCGATGTGATTGTAGTGGGTTTAGTCGGTGAGCGTGGTCGAGAAGTAAAAGAATTTATTGAAGAAATACTGGGTGTTGAAGGGCGTAAACGTTCAGTTGTTGTTGCAGCCCCCGCTGATGCCTCACCATTAATGCGATTAAAAGGCTGCGAAAGTGCGGTAACCATTGCAGAGTATTTTCGAGATCAAGGCTTAAACGTATTGTTATTACTCGACTCGGTGACGCGTTATGCTATGGCACAGCGTGAAATCGCGCTGGCTGTGGGTGAGCCCCCTGCAACAAAAGGCTACCCACCTTCAGTATTTGCTAAATTACCTGCGCTGGTGGAAAGAGCGGGTAACGGCGGGGAAGGGCAAGGCTCTATTACTGCCTTTTTTACCGTACTGAGTGAAGGCGATGACATGCAAGACCCGATTGCTGATGCTGCACGTGCCATACTTGACGGACATATTGTTTTATCGCGTGATTTAGCCGACAGCGGCCATTATCCTGCCATTGACATAGAAAAATCGATTTCTCGAGTTATGCCTCAAGTGGTGTCTGAATCGCACATGCAACAAGCTCGGGTGCTTAAGCAAGTGTATTCAATGTATCAACAGAACAAAGACATGATCACCTTGGGCGCTTATCAAAAAGGCAGTGATCAAATGCTCGATCAGGCAATAAACATGATGCCAAGAGTGAACGCATTTTTACAACAAGGGATGCGTGATGTGATTAGCTATGATGATGGCCTTCAAGGGCTAGCGCAATTATTAGGACAAGCATAATGGCAAAAAATAAACTGCATTTGTTGCTCAGGCTTGAAAACGAAAAAGAAGAAACGTTACGCATGAGCTACTTGCAAGCTAATCAAAATTTGCAAGTAAATCAGCAAAAGCTGCAGGGCTTAAATGACTTTCGACTTGAATACACGCAGCAACTTCATATTAAGGGGCAGTCGGGTTTATCAAGTGCCGGATTTAGTCAGTATCATGCATTCATTGCTAAGATTGAAGAAGCGATACGTCAACAAGCAAGCACTGTTAACACTGCAAAGCAGGTGGTTAGCCAGCGTAAAACCTTGTGGTTAAAGCAACAAGTAAAAGCGAAAGCGGTTGCTAAGTTAATTGAAAAACAACAGATAAAAGCGGATATGTTGGCCGCTAAAAGTGAGCAAAAAATGCTCGATGAATTTTCCTCTAATCAGTTTTATCAAAGGCATAAAGCACTATAAGGTAGGCATGCTAATTGCTTAGATTCTACAAGAGCAATGATTTTTAGGATTGTGCGGTGGGCTGTTGCCGCTTTTATTAGGTGATTTATGGCGATAAATGATATTTCAATGTTAGCGGTATCTGAGCAAGACTCATACTTAGTTAAAAAAGACAGTGATAAAACAAAGCTAGATAGCAGTAATGATGCTGGCTTTTTTGATCAATTAGCCCTTGCTAACCAAGCTTCTGAAACACACAGTACGCAAGCTAAAGCGCCAAACAAACAATCAGCAGATGAACAGTCCGATCTAAAAGAGCAAAGTAGCGAAGAAAAGCCTTTGAGCGGTGAAGATATGCTGGCGCAAATTAATGCGGCACAAGTCATCGATACCTCAGTAAAAAATAACCCCCATGGTGTTGCGCAGTTAATAGACAAAGACGCTGTTAAAATAAACGCTAAGCCTGAAGATAAGCTGGCACCTATTATTACTATGCCAAGTGATGCCGTTGTGGATGATGAAATCATTCCACAAACACAAAATGTACAAGGTGCTAATTTAGCAGGAAAAGGCGAAGGTGAGCCGACACTGCTTGACACAAAAGCGCTAGCAGCTGTTAATGCGAGTCAAAAAGGCGATGTTGTTTCAAGTCAATTAGCAACAGATAAGGTGGCCGATAAGCCGACTGATACCACAACCGTAAAATCATCATTAGACTCATCAATTTTGGCGCTGTTATCAAAAGATGATAATGCCATTAAAGCAGATAAATTACTGGCAAATTTAACACCTGCTCAGCAAGGTGAATTAGCCACTGAGCTTAATGCGATGAGCAAGCCAATTAATAAAGATAACTTAGCGGATTTAAAGCAATTACTCAGTAAGTATGTGAGTGAAAGTGAGAAGCCGCAAACATCTCAGCAGACCATTAATGCGCAAATAAGTACGTTAACTACCTCAGAAAAACAGGCCTTACTCAATCAGTTGCAGGGTTACGTTAAAAATGAATCTTTATCAACGAAAGAACTTACCTCGCTAAAAGGAGTAATCAGTGATTTAGAGACCGCGATTAACGCGGACAGCTTGTTTAGCGCCAAAGATAAGCCACTATTTTCAAATAATGCTTTGGCGGGAGCAATAGCGCCAAAAGCACAGGCTGGTACTGAATCAGCCAATGTAAAACCTGAGCTAAAATTAGAGAGTTCAAAATCGGTAGCTGATAACCCTGAAGAGCTTGCCAAACAGTTAGACGCATTACAAAAAGAGAGCATGCGCGGCACTAATGCTGAGCAAATGCCACCGCGTGCAGCACAAATTTTCTCTCAGATCATTAATATATTTGACAAACAGTCGCTTAGTAGTCTCGCTAAATACGATACTTTAGGGTACGAACAAGCTATTATTGAAGCGCAAAGCTTGCAAGCAGGACAGTTACAAAGTACAGCACAAGCGAAACAAGTAAGCATTGATCCTGCCACGTTACAGGCTTTAAACATTATTAAAAGTGATGCGGCAAAAATGCTACAAGAGCGGGTTAGCTCAATGTTGAGTATTAATAATAAAGAAGCTGAAATTCGCCTAGATCCGCCAGAAATGGGCAGCATGCAAATTCGTATTAGAAGTGATGCTGAGCAAGCACAAATCAACTTTGTAGTGCAAAACCAGCAAGCCAAAGAAGCGCTGGAGCAGTCTTTACCTAGGCTTAGAGAAATGCTGATGCAGCAAGGTTTAGAACTAGGTGAAAGCAGTATTTCTTACGGTGATTCCTCAGGTGAGCAAGCACAGCAACAAGAAGGTGATGCACAAGGGCAAATGGCCAATAATCGCTCTACAGATGAGACAAATAGTGAGCAACCAGATAAGCAAATACAGGGTTCTGGACAACAAACGTCATCATCAATAGATTACTATGCCTAAGTCCTGCTATTATAATAGTTAAAACAAGCAAATACCTTTGCAAATAAAGGAAATACAATGGCTGAAGATACTAATTTAGAAATAGAAGAAGTAAGTAAAAGTAAAAGCAAACTCATAATAATTATTGCCGCTGTATTACTTATTGTTGGCGCTGTGGCAGGGTACTTTTTATTATCAGGTGGTGATGAGCCAGTAGAAACCCTTGCAGATGATGCTGCCAATGGTGAGGTAGCTGCTGCGCCAACAAGTTCTTCGGCAACGGTTGGCAGTGCTTTATATGTTGCGATGCCTAGACCGTTTATTTTTAATGTGCCAGGGGCTAGTCGCGATAGAATTGTACAGATTAAAGTGCAATTATTAGTGCGCGGCGATGGTAATGAAGAAACGGCTAAAAAACACATTCCACTGATTGAAGGCACACTCCTGAGTGTATTTTCCATGACAACGGCTGATGAACTTAGCACCAGTGTAGGCAAAGAAACACTGCGTTTTACTGCACTTGATAAAGTACAGGCCGCTATGATGGATGTTGAAGGGAATAAAGTAATTGAGCGGGTACTATTTACCGGCTTTGTGATGCAATAAGGGGCCAGTGTGAGCGATTTATTATCCCAAGACGAAATTGATGCACTATTACATGGTGTCGATGAAGTCGAAGAGGAAGATATACACGACGGTGAAGATGGTGAGGGAAGTACACTACAGTACGACTTTTCTTCGCAAGATCGCATCGTGCGTGGTCGCATGCCGACACTTGAAATTGTTAACGAGCGATTTGCCCGTCACATGCGAATTAGCTTATTTAACATGATGCGCCGCACCGCTGAGGTGTCAATTAACGGCGTGCAAATGATCAAGTTCGGTGAGTACATACATACCTTGTTTGTACCAACGAGTTTGAATATGGTGCGTTTTCGCCCACTAAAAGGCACCGGCCTTATTACCATGGAAGCACGCTTAGTATTTATACTGGTAGACAACTTCTTTGGTGGCGATGGCCGTTATCATGCCAAAATTGAAGGACGTGAATTTACCCCAACAGAACGCCGAATCGTGCAAATGCTGCTAAAAATAATCTTTGAAGATTACAAAGAAGCATGGGCACCGGTGATGGATGTATCGTTCGAGTACCTCGATTCTGAGGTAAACCCTGCGATGGCTAATATTGTTAGCCCAACCGAAGTAGTGGTTATCAGCTCTTTTCATATTGAGCTGGATGGTGGCGGGGGAGACTTTCATATTGCGCTACCTTATTCAATGCTCGAACCTATCAGAGAGCTATTGGATGCGGGTGTTCAGTCTGATACTGAAGATACCGATTTACGTTGGAGTAAGGCGCTTCGTGACGAAATAATGGACGTAGAAGTCGATTTATCGACCCAGCTACTTGAAGTTGATTTAAGCTTAAAACAAATAATGGAGCTCAAAGCTGGGGATATAATTCCAGTTGAAATGCCTGAGCATATTACCGTATTTGTGGAAGAACTCCCTACATTTAGAGCTAAAATGGGTCGTTCACGCGATAACGTTGCGCTACAAATTAGTGAAAAAATTAAACGCCCTGATTCAGTTAAATCTGAGCTGCATGTCTTTACTAAAGGCGGCAAAAAAATTGATTCAGATGCAGAATTAGCAGAACTAGAAGATGATTTACACCTTTCAAACGGTGTAGACTTAGACTGGTAATTGATTAAAAGGTTAAAAGTATGAGCGATGATCAAGATACAATGGACGAATGGGCAGCAGCACTTGCTGAAGCTGAAGGCACTGACGATAGTCCTGAGGTCAAAGTAACCGAGCTTGATGAGCTTGATGATTCAAAGCATGAACTCAGCGGTGAAGAAAAACGTAAACTCGATACTATTTTAGACATTCCCGTTACTATTTCTATGGAAGTAGGGCGTTCTAAAATTAATATTCGTAATTTATTACAACTTAACCAAGGTTCGGTCGTTGAGCTTGACAGGGTTGCCGGCGAACCGCTCGATGTTTTAGTTAATGGTACTTTGATTGCGCATGGCGAAGTGGTTGTGGTGAACGATAAGTTCGGTATTCGTTTAACGGATGTAATTAGCCAGGTTGAACGGATCAAAAAGTTACGATGATAGCACTAGCCAGTTTAAGCAATTCGGTGTTTGCAGCAACAGATGCTGCAACACCGACCACAGATATCGTATCCATGGTGTTATCTTTGGGTATGGTTGTGGTGTTAATTTTAGTGTTGGCTTTTTTTGTAAAAAAGCTCAATCCAAATTTAACCAATAACGATGAGTTTAAAGTGATCCGCAGTCTTCCGTTGGGATCACGTGAGCGCTTAATGGTGGTTGAAATAGATAATGCACAGCACCTATTAGGGGTTACTCCACACAGTATTAATTATCTACACAAGTTAGAAACCCCCCTAACAGAAAAAGAGTTACCAGAATTAGCGAAGCGGTTTGGCAAAATGTTGAATCCGCAACTTAATCAAAATAAAAAGAACTAATATTATGACTAAATGGCTGCTTTTCCTATTTGCCATGGTGTTCGTCCCAGGGGTCAATGCCGAGGGGATTGACGCGCTGACGATCACCACTAATGCCGATGGCACCCAAGACTACTCAGTGACGCTACAAGTGTTGGCGATCATGACGGCTATGAGCTTTATTCCAGCCGCCATTATCATGATGACCTCTTTCACTCGAATTATTGTTGTTTTAGCTATTTTGCGCCAAGCCATTGGTTTGCAGCAAACGCCTTCGAACCAAGTATTACTAGGTATGTCGCTGTTTTTAAGTATTTTTATTATGGCGCCAATTTATGAGCAAATAAATGAGCGCGCTATCGAACCGTATTTAAGTGAACAAGTAACGTCACTTGAAGCACTTGATTTAGCCAAAGAGCCAATGAAAGCGTTTATGCTCTCACAGGTACGTATAAAAGATTTAGAAACCTTTGCTAAAATAGCAGGTTACGATCAGCTTGACTCGCCTGAAGCAACGCCAATGGTTGTGCTTATTCCTGCGTTTGTGACCAGTGAGCTACAAACCGCTTTTATTATTGGTTTTATGTTTTTTATTCCCTTTTTGATTGTCGATTTGGTGGTTGCATCGGTATTGATGGCCATGGGTATGATGATGTTATCGCCCATGATTGTGTCGCTACCGTTTAAGATTATGTTGTTTGTATTGGTTGATGGGTGGAGCTTGGTGATGGGTACACTCGCTAAAAGCTTTGGCTTGGGCACGTAGTTGTGCACTCTTCATTGAACCAACCACACTAGGAGTCGTCCATGGAACCTGAAGTATTTGTTGATATTTTAAGTGGAGCCCTATTTTTAGTGATTAAGCTGGTGTCTGCCATTGTGGTACCTGGCTTAATTATTGGGTTGGTTGTGGCTGTGTTTCAGGCAGCAACCTCAATTAACGAACAAACACTGAGTTTTTTACCGCGTTTATTAATCACCATCAGTGCCCTGATTGTGGGAGGACATTGGTTTACTCAAGAGCTAATGGACTTTTTTAATCGCTTAGTGCTGCTTATCCCCGAAATTGCAGGTTAACAATGGAATTTCCATTTTCCGTTGTCATTCAATGGTTAAGTGATTTTTTACTGCCCTTAGTGCGCATCAGCTCTATGATCATGATCATGGCGGGTATTGGCGCAAAAAACGTACCTGCTCGAATAAAAATGGGCTTGGCTGTTGTGGTCACCTTCTTAGTTGTTCCTGTTCTTCCTGCTGCTACATTTACTAATCTATTTTCTTTTGAAATGATTTTAGTGGTACTCCAACAAATGTTGATTGGTGTCGCAATTGGTTTTGCGTCCACACTATTACTAAATACGTTTGTGTTAGCCGGTCAAATTCTTGCTATGCAAACCGGTTTAGGTTTTGCATCTGTTGTTGACCCCTCTAATGGGATGAGTGTGCCTGCAGTGGGGCAATTTTATCTAATATTAGCTACCTTATTATTTTTTGTGTTTAATGGTCATTTAATGATGATTCAAATGGTGGTGCACAGTTTTGAAGTACTCCCGATTGATGGCAATTGGTGGGCGGTTGATCATTACTGGGACATAGTGACATGGGGTGGTTGGATGTTTACCACTGCATTAGTGCTGTCATTAGCACCATTAACCGCCATGCTGGTTATTAATATGGCATTTGGTATTATGACCCGTGCTGCACCGCAGTTAAATATTTTCTCGATAGGCTTCCCGTTTACCTTAGTGGCAGGGCTCGTTATTATTTGGGCAACGCTCGGTAACTTTGTCACTCAGTTTGAGTTCCAATGGCTAAAAATGGTTGAGCTGATGTGTACTCTAGTTGGTTGTTCCCCTTAGGAGAGCGTAATGGCTGAAGATTCCGGACAAGAAAAAACCGAAGAACCCACCCCCAAAAAAGTTGATGATGCTAAAAAGAAAGGTCAAATAGCGCGTTCTAAAGAGTTAGGTACCATGTTTGTGCTTATTTTTTCTGCTATTTCCTTATTAATGTATGGGCCTGAAATTGGCAAAGGCTTGTACCGCATTATGGGAAGAATGCTGAGTCTTAACCGCAATGAAACCTACGACACCACCAAAATGTTTGCCGTATGGGGAGAGGTGGCCGACGTACTGTTATTTCCTATGTCGATGTTTGTACTCATTATTGTATTGGCTGCATTTATCGGTAATACCATGCTTGGCGGCTTTAATTTTAGTTGGCAAGCAGCTGCGCCCAAAGCCAGTAAAATGTCGCCAATGAAAGGCTTTACCCGCATGTTTGGTCCACAAGCGGCTATAGAATTGCTTAAGTCATTATTAAAGTTTGGCTTGGTGGCCGCATTTGCTATTTTTTTAATTAATACGTTTTTTGATGAAATCTTACATTTAAGTATAGAAAGTGCGCCTGGCAATATTGTTCATGCTTTGGAAATTTTAGCGTGGATGTTTTTAGGCATGTCTTGCACCTTAATTATTATTGCTGCTATTGACGCCCCATTTCAAAGCTATAGTCATAACAAACAGCTTAAAATGACTATGCAAGAGGTAAAAGACGAATATAAAAACTCAGAAGGTGATCCGCAGATTAAAGCGCGCATAAGGCAAACCCAACGTCAAATGTCGCAAAAGAGAATGATGCAGGATGTGCCAGACGCCGATGTTATTGTTACCAACCCTACTCACTATTCCGTAGCTTTAAAATACGATACAGAGCGAGCAGGCGCGCCTATTGTATTAGCCAAAGGTGTGGATGAGCTCGCCATGCAAATTCGTAAAATTGCATTGGGTAATGAAGTGCCTATTGTTGAGTCTCCAACTTTAACCCGAGCGCTTTATCATACTGCAGAAGTGGGTGAGCAAATCCCCGATCAGCTCTTTACTGCGGTTGCTCAAGTGCTTGCTTATGTGTTTCAGCTTAAACGGTTTAAAAAAGGCCGTGGAAAACGCCCTGTTGCCCTTAATAAAAAGCTGCCTATCCCCGATGAATTTAAGTATTAACTGCTAACCAACTAACTTGGAATAGTTATTGCAATTTCAGCGTAGTGTCAATTTTTTGAAATTGTAGAGTTATGGAATTTAAAGCGGTATTACAACAACTTAATAAAGATAAAAAAGAATATGCGAAGGGCGTTGGTACACCGCTTTTGGTGTTGGCTGCGCTGGGCATGGTTATTTTACCGCTGCCTCCATTCCTGCTTGATATATTATTTTCGTTTAATATCGCGCTTGCGTTAGTTGTATTACTGGTCACTTTATACACCATGAAGCCGCTTGAGTTTGGTATGTTCCCAGCGGTGCTGTTAATTGCAACCATAATGCGCTTGGCACTCAATGTGGCCAGTACCCGGGTGGTACTGCTTGAGGGTCATAACGGTGGGGATGCTGCTGGTAAAGTCATTGAAGCATTTGGTTCAGTGGTAATCGGTGGTAACTACGCCGTGGGCTTGGTGGTGTTTTTAATTCTGATCATCATTAACTTTGTGGTAATCACCAAAGGTGCTGGTCGTATTTCAGAAGTATCAGCGCGTTTTACTCTAGATGCTATGCCAGGTAAGCAAATGGCCATAGATGCAGATATGAATGCCGGTTTTATCAGTGCCGAGCAGGCCAGAGAACGTCGTGAGGAAGTAACCCGTGAAGCTGACTTTTATGGTTCTATGGATGGTGCTAGTAAATTTGTAAAAGGCGATGCTATTGCTGGCATAGTCATTTTAGTAATCAATATTGTGGGTGGCTTATTTGTTGGCATGATCCAACATGATTTAAGTTTTTCACGCGCTATGGAAGTGTACACACTATTGACCATTGGTGATGGCTTAGTCGCGCAATTACCTTCATTACTACTTTCAATTGGTACTGCAATTGTTGTAACCCGTCAAAATGAATCGCACAACATGGGCGATCAGTTTAAGAAGCAATTAGGTAACGAAAAGTCGTTATTTATTGCCTCAGGTATCCTTATTACTATGGGCTTAGTCCCAGGTATGCCACACCTTGCATTTTTAAGCTTAGGGGCGCTTTTAGGTTACCTTGCATACTATACTCAGCAAAATAAACTGAAATTAGCCGCTGCAGAAGCAGAAGAAGCCGAAAATGCCGCCTCAGGTACCGGAATTGCGGCTAAACAAGAGCAAAAAGAACTGGGTTGGGATGATGTTCAACAAGTTGATGTTATTGGTTTAGAAGTCGGTTACCGACTCATTCCTCTCGTTGACCAATCACAAGGTGGCGAGCTGTTAAACCGTATTAAAGGAGTGCGTAAAAAACTATCTCAAGAGCTGGGCTTTTTAGTGCCGCCGGTGCATATACGCGATAATCTAGAACTCGACCCAAATGCATACCGCATAACCATGATGGGTGTATCAAGTGGTGAGGGTGAGCTTAAACATGGTGATGAATTAGCGATTAACCCAGGCCAAGTATTTGGCCCGCTAAAAGGAATTGAAACTAAAGATCCTGCGTTTGGTTTAGATGCAGTTTGGATAAAACCTGATCAAAAAGATGAAGCACAGTCTTTAGGTTACACGGTGGTTGATTCGGCGACCGTGGTGGCAACCCATATTAGCCAGTTACTCACCAATAGCGCCGCATTATTACTCGGACATGAAGAAGTACAAAACTTATTAGATATGTTAGGTAAGAGTCACCCTCGCTTAGTTGAAGGACTTGTACCTGAGGTATTACCGCTGACCACCATCGTTAAAGTACTACAAAATTTATTAAATGAAGGGGTAGCAATACGAGATATGCGCTCAATTGTTCAAACCCTTGTTGAGTATGGCCCTCGTAGCCAAGACCCAGATGTATTAACGGCTGCAGTGCGAATATCACTGCGTAGATTAATCGTCCAAGATGCCGTTGGTATGTCTTCTGAAATCCCTGTCATAACCTTGGCGCCTGAGTTGGAACAGATGTTGCATCAGTCACTTCAAAATGCAGGTGATGAAGGTGCCGGAATAGAACCAGGGCTTGCTGATAGACTTCAAACATCATTGAATGAAGCGCATCAAAATCAAGAAATGGCCGGTGAACCTTCAATATTGCTAACGTCAGGAATGTTACGCACTGTGTTATCTCGATTTGTTAAATACACCATTCCAGGATTGCGAGTGATGTCTTATCAAGAGATACCAGATGAAAGACAGATCAAGATTGTCAGCTCTGTAGGCCAACAATAAGATTTTAAAGGGGTTTGAATTATGAAAATTAAACGTTTTTTTGCTAAAGACATGCGCACTGCACTAAAAGAAGTAAAAGAAGAGTTGGGTGTTGATGCGGTTATTATGTCAAATAAAAAACTAGCTAATGGCGTTGAAATTGTTGCTGCAGTTGATTACGACAAAGCAGCGACAAAACCGCCAGAGCAGCCTCAAAGCCAACCCGCTGCAAGAGCTTCATTTGCACATACTGAGCAAAGTTCACATAATTTTGTTAAACCAGAACCGCAACGCGCTCAACCTAAGCCACAAGCAAAGGTTGCAGATAGCTTACAAGCCTTACTAGAGCGTCAGTCTCCACGTCCTCGTTCAGCAGAGCTTGCTTCAATGTTTTCACACTCTGGCATTGACACTTCTGGTCACTATCAAGAACAAGAGCCTGTGCAATCACGACCTAAAAATATGTTTGAACGTGAACAAAGCGCGCCAGTGCGCCCTCACACCCAAGCCGATAGCTTAGGTTTTGACGATTTAGACAGTGGCTTTGACGATTTAGATTCACCTAGCGCACCGCGTCAGCAAACAATGCATAAAGAATCCAGTGACATCAGCACAATGCGTGAAGAAATGAACGCAATTCGTCAACTATTAGAGCACCAAGTATCAGGTTTAATGCAGCAAGATATGGCACGTCGCGACCCGACCCGTGCATGTATGATTGACCGCTTAGTCGGTATGGGGATAGAGAAAAATGTTGCTGAGCAAATGGCATGTTTTGTACCAGACGATGTGTCTCGCCAACAAGGCTGGAAAGCTTTATTGAACATGGTTGAAGATCAAATGCAAACTACGAACAACGAAATACTTCGCCAAGGCGGTGTTTTTGCGTTAGTCGGGCCTACAGGCGTGGGTAAAACCACCACAGTTGCAAAACTGGCAGCATTGGGTGCACAAAAATACGGTGCCGATAAAGTAGCGCTTATTACTACCGATACTTACCGTATTGGTGCTTATGAGCAGCTAGCAACGTATGGTCGTATTATAGGTTGTGGCGTTAAACAAGTTAAAGATGCAAATGAATTAGCAGAAGTTTTATACCATTTACGAAATAAACGTCTAGTCTTAATTGATACAGCGGGAATGAGTCAACGTGATTTACGTTTAACCGAGCAGTTAAACACCTTAATGCGTAATCAGCGTGTTGATATACGTAGTTATTTAGTATTAAGTGCGACGGCGCAAATTAATGTATTACAAGAAACAGTAAGGCACTTTAAAAAAGTACAGCTAAGCGGATGTATTTTTACTAAACTTGATGAGTCATTGAGTTTAGGTGAGATTATTAGTATTGCGATTCAAAATCGTCTCCCAATAGGGTATCTTACTAACGGTCAGCGAGTACCAGAAGATATTAGAGTGGCAAATGCCGAAAAACTAGTAAAAAAAGCTGAGCAATTGTATTTAAAAAGAATAAAAGCACAACAATCACGACACCAATCAGTGGCGTCGAGCACAGTAGAGATGTATGATTAACACAGTTTTAGATCAAGCAAGCGGCCTTCGCAAAATGAGCAAGAATAATAATAACGGCGTAAAAGTTATCGCTGTCACCGGCGGCAAAGGTGGAGTGGGTAAAACGAACGTATCCCTTAACACGGCAATCGCGTTAGGCCAACAAGGCAAACGTGTGCTTGTACTAGATGCTGATTTAGGATTAGCGAATTGTGATGTGATGCTTGGACTGCGCGTTGAGCGTAATTTATCTCATGTTTTATCGGGCGAATGTGAACTTGATGATATTTTAGTCGAAGGTCCCGCAGGCATAAAAATAGTGCCTGCAACATCGGGTTCGCAAAGTATGGTTGAGTTATCACCCTCAGAGCACGCTGGACTTATTCGTGCATTTAGTGAACTTAACACCGACTTTGATATTTTAATTGTTGATACCGCTGCGGGTATTTCCGATATGGTGCTGAGTTTTTCTCGCGCAGCGCAAGATGTGGTTGTGGTGGTATGTGATGAGCCTACATCAATTACCGATGCCTATGCTTTAATTAAAGTACTTAGCCGTGAGCACGGCGTTTATAAATTTAAAATTGTTGCCAATATGGTGCGTAGTTTACGCGAAGGGCAGGAATTGTTTGCAAAACTTTCAAAGGTTACCGACCGATTTTTAGATATATCAATGGAGTTGGTTGCAACGGTTCCATATGATGAAAATATGCGCAAATCAACGCGCCGCCAAAAAGTAATTGTTGAGGTTTTTCCTGGGTCGCCTGCTGCAATTGCTTTTAAAACACTGGCTACAAAAATTGCTAAGTGGCCAACACCTAGTCAAGCCTCGGGTCATTTAGAGTTTTTCATTGAGAAACTAGTTAGTAACTAACAATGACAATACCGGTGAATAGAGCTATGGGATATCAGTCAACACAAAATTTAAATATGATTGTTGAAAAGCATGCCTCATTAGTCAAAAAAGTGGCGTGCCATTTAATTGCTCGTTTACCGGCCAGTGTGCAGCTAGATGATTTAATTCAATCGGGTATGATTGGTTTAATTGAAGCTTCAAAAAACTTTGATGCGAGCAAAGGCGCAAGCTTTGAAACCTTTGCCGGTATTCGTATTCGTGGTGCGATGATAGACGAAATGCGCCGAGGCGATTGGGTTCCACGTTCAGTTCACAGAAAAAGCCGTTTGGTTGCAGAGACTATTGTTGCGCTTGAGAACAGTTTAAACCGTGAACCTAAAGATAGTGAAGTTGCTGAAAAACTTGAAATTTCGCTAAATGAGTACCATCATATTTTAAACGATGTAAATGTAAGCAAAGTGTTAGGTATTGAAGACCTTGGTATAGATGACGATGTGATTACACCTCATGGCCAAGATTTAGCACTAGACAAACCGTTCAATAATGTTAAAAATGAACGGTTTAATGAGTCTTTACTCAGTGCAATAAAGTCGTTACCGGAAAAAGATGCAATGGTGCTTTCTTTGTACTATAACGATGAGATGAATTTAAAAGAAATTGGGCATATACTCGATGTAAGTGAATCGCGTGTAAGTCAGATACATGGTCAGGCGATGATTAAGCTTAAAGCAAAAATCAATGACTGGATAAACTAGAAGTAAGTAAATAAAGGTTCAGGCCTCACTGGAGGATGTTTTGGATAAAAACATTAAAATTCTTGTTGTTGATGATTTCTCAACAATGAGACGTATTATTAAAAACCTGTTGCGCGATTTAGGTTTTACCAATGTTCAAGAAGCAGATGACGGGTCAACTGCTTTGCCTATGTTGCAAAATCAAGCGTTTGATTTTGTTGTAACAGATTGGAATATGCCAGGCATGCAAGGTATTGATCTTTTGAGGGCAATTCGAGCTGATGAAAAATTAAAGCATATTCCTGTTTTAATGGTTACAGCAGAAGCTAAAAAAGAACAAATAATTGCTGCGGCCCAAGCAGGTGTTAATGGTTATATTGTTAAACCATTTACTGCAGGTACATTGAAAACTAAATTAGAAAAAGTGTTCGAACGCTTAGGTTAATGAGAGGGAGAGGCTTATGTCAGCACCTGCTGCGCCTCAGATTACTTTAGAACAAGCTCGCCAGTTAGTTGTTTTTTTAGAAAATGGTGAGCAAGATAAAGCGAATCAGTTAATTTTAGAAACAGCTTCACAAGAGCAATCACAGTTATTTGCTGAGGTGGGTAAGTTGACGCGTCAACTGCACGAAGCTTTAAAAAGTTTCGAGTTAGACACGCGTTTAACAGACATTACCACTGATGCCATCCCTGACGCAAAAAAACGCCTTAACTATGTCATGGAAATGACAGAAAACGCAGCCAATAAGACAATGGATGCGGTTGAAGCAAGCTTACCATTAGCACAAGAAATCGCTGACGAAATAGCTGATATCAAGCCAACGTGGGATCGTTTAATGAACCGCGAAATAGAGCTTGGTGAGTTTAAATCACTTTGTCATAGTATTGATAAGTTTATGAGCAGTTCTCATCACAAAACCGATGAGTTACAAATGCTGATGACTAATGTGCTGATGGCTCAAGACTATCAAGATTTAACCGGTCAGGTTATTCGCCGTGTTATTGAACTTGTCCGTGAAGTTGAAGAAAGTTTAATTCACCTGTTGACTGCATTTGCAGCGCAAGGTGGTGAGGTTGAACCAACTGAACAACCAGAAAAAATAGAAGATCCCATTGTTGCACAAACACTAGCAGGTCCCGAAGGGCCTATTATTGATAAAGAAACGCGTAATGATGTTGTATCTGATCAAGATGAAGTTGATGATCTATTATCAAGTTTGGGCTTCTAATAGGAGAGTACTGCATGAGCTTTGAAGTCGATGAAGATATTTTACAAGACTTTTTAGTAGAGGCCGGAGAAATCCTTGAGCTTTTATCTGAACAGTTAGTAGAACTGGAAAACAACCCAGATGATACTGAGCTACTAAACGCAATATTTCGCGGTTTCCACACTGTAAAGGGTGGCGCTGGCTTTTTGGCTATGACAGAGCTTGTTGATGCATGTCATGGTGCTGAAAATGTGTTTGATTTACTGCGCCAAGGTGTAAGAACAGTTAACTCTGAATTAATGGATGTGATTTTACAAGCACTGGATACCATTAATGAAATGTTTGCCACGATTAAAAATCGTGACCAGCCAGAGCCTGCTGATCCAGAATTACTTGCAGTACTTCACAAACTTGGACAGCCACCGACAGCAGAAGAGCTTGCCGGCGATTCTGTGGTTGAAGATATAGCTCCTGTCGAAACCCCATCGGTAGAGCCCGAACCAGTTGCAGAGCAACCGAGCAACGATGCTGAAGAAGACCCGTTTGCTTTTGATGAATTATTTAGCGGCCCAGATAGCAGCAGTACTGAGTCTCAGATTGATGAAATAACCGAAGACGAATTCGAAAGCCTACTTGATGAACTTCATGGAAAAGGGCAAGCCCCACAAGAAAAACAATCATCATCAAGTGACAATGATGTCAGTGGTGATATAACTGACGATGAGTTTGACAGCTTATTGGATGAACTTCATGGTGTAGGCAGCTTTGGCGAAGTGAGCCAAGCAACCGCAAGTACACCACAACAAACACCATCAGCCCCTGTGGCTCCACCAAGTAACGAGCAAAGCTCGGGCGATGATGAAATAAGTGACGACGAGTTTGAAGCGTTACTTGATGAACTTCATGGTAAAGGTGCACCTAAGTCGATAGAAACACCGGCTCCTGTAAGTAAACCAGAACCAGTGGCAGCTAAAAAGCCAGAACCAGTTGCTGCAGCTAAGCCACAGCCTAAACCAGAGCCAGCTAAGCCTGCTCCTGCGGCACAAGCAGCTAAAGCTGCGCCGCCTAAAAAAGCAGCGCCTCCACCGGCAGAAACAACAGTACGTGTTGATACCAAACGCCTAGACCAAATAATGAACATGGTGGGCGAGTTAGTACTTGTGCGAAATCGCTTAGTGAGTTTGGCGACTAATTCTGATAGCGAGGCTATGGGTAAAGCTATTTCCAACTTAGATGTTGTGACTGCTGATATCCAAGGTGCAGTAATGCAAACACGAATGCAGCCAATTAAAAAAGTATTTGGCCGTTTTCCTCGTGTTGTACGTGACTTAGCACGAACACTTAAAAAAGATATTAATTTATTACTTGTCGGTGAAGACACCGATTTAGATAAAAATTTAGTGGAAGCATTGGCCGATCCATTGGTGCATTTGGTTCGCAACTCGGTCGACCATGGTATTGAAATGCCCGATATTCGTGAAGCATCGGGTAAACCTAGAACAGGTACGGTGACTTTATCAGCTTCGCAACAGGGTGATCATATTCTACTTACCATCCAAGATGATGGTGCCGGTATGGATGCTGAAAAGCTTAAAAAGATTGCGATTAGTAAAGGGGTGCTTGATCACGACCAAGCGAGTCGTCTTTCTGATACTGAAGCTTATAACCTTATTTTTGCACCTGGATTTTCAACCAAAGAAGAAATCTCAGATATTTCTGGCCGTGGTGTTGGTATGGATGTGGTTAAAACAAAAATCACTCAGCTCAATGGCTCGGTTAACATAAAATCAGAAATGGGCGTAGGGACTACTTTAGAAATCAAAGTTCCACTAACACTTGCGATATTACCTACCTTAATGGTGGTGGTGGGAGAGCAAACCTTTGCCTTGCCGCTAGCGGGTGTAAGTGAAATATTCCACTTAGATTTAACAAAAACTAATGTGGTTGATGGCCAGCTAACGATTATTGTTCGTAAAAAGTCGATTCCATTATTCTACCTTGAACATTGGCTTATAAAAGGCGCTGATAGAGGTCAGCGAAAAGCACAAGGGCATGTCGTTATTGTGCAAATAGGGACTCAAAAAGTAGGGTTCGTTGTTGATTCACTAATAGGTCAAGAAGAAGTGGTGATCAAGCCTCTAGATGCATTATTGCAAGGTACGCCGGGTATGGCGGGTGCGACTATTACCTCTGATGGTGGAATTGCACTGATATTAGATGTACCGAGTATGCTAAAGCATTACGCTGGATAATAAAAAGTAGGTATAAACTTTATGCCTACCCATTCATTGAATAAGAGAGCGAAATGGCTGTTAAAGTTTTAGTAGTTGATGATTCAAGCTTTTTTCGCCGCAGAGTGAGTGAAATTCTTGAACAAGACAGCGGCATTGAGGTAATAGGCTTTGCTGTAAATGGCCGAGAGGCCGTCGAAAAAACAGCTCAGTTACGTCCTGATGTTATCACCATGGATGTTGAAATGCCGGTGCTGGATGGTATTAGTGCTGTGAAAGAGATCATGGCGAGTAATCCAACACCTATTTTAATGTTTTCATCGTTAACACGAGCAGGGGCATCTGCCACTTTGGATGCGCTTGATGCTGGGGCGATGGACTTTTTACCTAAAAAGTTTGAAGATATTGCTCGCAATAACGATGATGCAATTAAGTTATTGCAAAATAAGGTTAAGGAAATAGGCCGCCAGCGTATTGGAAGAATTACGAGAACGGCCCCATCTCCAAGTATTAGTAAACCAGCGTCAAACAGTTCTGAACGCTTTTCTAACCTTGCTAAAAAGCCGATAGTTCAACCTGATCGTAGCTTTAATAATGCGAGTCCTGCACCTAATAACAGCAGTGCCTCAGCGCGTGCCAGTGGTAAGCAGTATCAGTTAGTTGCTATTGGTACATCCACAGGTGGGCCAGTTGCACTGCAAACTATTTTGACGCAATTACCTGCTAATTTTCCACACCCTATTTTACTCATACAGCATATGCCTGCTGCATTTACCCCGGCCTTTGCTACTCGCTTAGATGGCTTGTGTAAGATTAAAGTAAAAGAAGCGCAGCAAGGCGATAGATTACAACCTGGGTGCGCTTATTTAGCGCCAGGTGGCCAGCAAATGATGGTAGAAGGACGTGGCTCTAATAGAACCCTTCGTGTGTTTGAAGATAAAAATGAACGAGTAAACTATAAACCAAGTGTTGATATTACCTTTGCCAGTGCGGCCAAAGCGTATCAAGGTGATGTGCTTGCCATTATTTTGACAGGCATGGGTGCAGATGGTCGTGATGGTGCTCGCATGCTTAAGCAAACTGGCGCTACAATTTGGGCTCAGGATGAAAAAAGCTGTGTTGTCTATGGTATGCCTCAGGCGATAGCCAGTGCAGGTTTAGCGAGCGAAAGCATTAGCCTTCATGATGTGGCTGCACGCTTAAAAAGAGAGGTTGGCTGTGGATAAGCTTTCTGTTTTAGGATTACTGGTTGCATTAGGTGCTATTGCAATCGGTTATTCTTTAGAGGGAGGTGTGGTATCTGCGCTGTTTAATGGGCCTGCACTAATTATTGTATTAGGCGGTACATTAGGTGCGGTGATGCTACAAACATCAGCCAATACATTTAAAAAAATGCTTAGTATTACTCATTGGGTTTTTGTTACCGACGACCATGATATTGAAGATGCTATTGAGCAAGTAAAACGCTGGTCGCATAAAGCCCGTCAAGAGGGTTATTTAGCATTAGAAAACGAAGCACTTGCGCATTCAGATCCCTATGCCGCCAAAGGACTGAGTTTATTAGTTGATGGCTGTTCAGAGCAAAAACTACGCGATACCCTCGAGATTGACTTATTACTTGAGCGAGAACGATTACTTGAGGCTAGCCGGGTATATGAAGCAATGGGTGGGTATAGCCCAACTATTGGTATTTTAGGTGCTGTACTTGGGCTTATTCAAGCCATGTCATTTATTAACGATCCTGAGCAGTTAGGAACGGGTATTGCCACCGCGTTCATTGCAACTATATATGGTGTTGGTTTGGCTAATTTATTATTTTTACCTATGGCCAATAAGCTAAAGCAACGGGTTGAACAAAAGATGCTTTATCACGAAATGTTAGCGGAAGGTGTAATTGCTATTAGCCAAGGTGAGAGCCCTATTAATATAGAACTAAAGCTTGAAGCCTACCGCGTTGAACGTCCAATTTTACAGGCCCATTAGCGCCTATGTTACGCCGTCGCTTACGTCATCACCAATTAAAGAGCCAACATACTGAGCGTTGGTTAGTTTCTTATGCGGATTATATGACCATAATGTTTGCATTTTTTGTTGTATTGTATGCAATTGCGATAAACAAAGAAGACAACATCAAGGTTTTATCTGATTCTCTTGAGCATGTTTTTGATAAGTCTGCAAAACAATATTCTCAGCAGGGTAACGGGGTAAATGGTGATGCTTTATTGCTTGAAAGGGTGACCCCTGAGGCTGAAATACTCTATGGCGAAAGTATTCAAGAGCTAGAGCAAGGCCCAGTGTTACTCGATGGTCAAAGTGACAATAGCAATATTAGTCAACGCCACTTAGGTAAGCCGCTGGATAGTTTATTGGCTAAATTACAATCGTCGCTGATTGATGAGATACGCAGTGGCGAGGCTAGCTTAGAACTAAGCCAAGACTGGTTGGTTATTGAGCTCAATTCCGGATTGTTGTTTGCTAGTGGTAGTGCTGTTGCACATAACAAGGCCAAAGAGATTGTAAAAAAAATTGAAGCAATCATCGCATCAGTCGATAACTATATAAGAGTACGCGGGTATACAGATAACGAAACCATACGAAATGAAATATTTCGTTCTAATTGGGAGTTATCAGTGGCGCGTGCAACCTCAATATTAGTTGAGCTAGAGCGTTTGGGCATTGAATCCGCGCGCATGGCCATTGAGGGATATGGTCAATACTCTCCCTTTGCCGATAATAATACCGAAGCTGGGCGTGCTGAAAACCGTAAAGTCGTGATTGCACTTTCTAAATATGGTTTAGCACCCGAGCCCTCTGATGAACAAACGAGATCATCAATTTCAGTATCAGAGCAAAGTCAGCCAGAAATTGAGCTACCAGCCCAAGACGATACAATAAAAATAATTCGTTTACCGCATGGTGGCATCCGTGTTACAACGCGCAACGAACAGTAATTAGGATGTAATGTGAAAGTTTGGACAGTAGCCAATCAAAAAGGGGGAGTAGGCAAAACCACTACAGCGGTTAGCCTTGCAGGGATCCTTGCGCTTCAAGGCAAGCGCGTGTTATTGATTGATACAGATCCTCATGCTTCACTAACCTATTACTTTGGTATTGATTCAGAAGATTTAGAGGTCAGTGTTTACGATATTTTTACTCGCGGCTCGAGTATGAAAAGCGAAGAAATATTGCAAGCATTATGCCCCTCAACAATTGAAAACCTTGATATTTTACCCGCAACTATGGCGATCGCGACACTTGACCGTAGCATGGGTAATAAAACGGGAATGGGCCTGATTTTAAAAAAAACACTGGCTAAAATTAGCGAGTATTACGATTACGCAATTTTAGATTGTCCACCTGTTTTAGGTGTGCTGATGGTCAATGCGCTTGCCGCCTGTGAAAGAGTGTTAGTGCCGGTGCAAACTGAGTTCTTGGCGCTTAAAGGGCTCGATAGAATGATGCGTACTATGGAATTAATGCAAACCTCTCAAGCGAAAAGCTATGAATATACTATAATTCCAACTATGTATGATAAACGAACCAAAGCATCGCTTGAGGCCTATAAAACACTACAAGAAACGTATAAAGAAAAAGTATGGCCAGGCGTTATTCCTGTGGATACTAAATTTAGAGATGCAAGTTTAGCGCAAAAAGTACCGGTAGATTTTTGCCCAAATGCGCGTGGAGTCTATGCTTATAAAGCATTACTTAAATATTTAATAAAACAAGGTTAATAAATGAGTAAGCAATTATTTGCTAATGAAAAAGTAGTCACTCAGTACTTAGGGGCGTTATTATCTGATGACGAACCAACAAAAGACCTTGAGCCTGTTGCTAAACTGCTTGAGCAGGTAACGTATGAAGAGCAAAAAGAACAACCAGTAATAGTTGAGCCTGTTGTTGAAGTTGAAAAGCTTAATAAGCAAGTATCGAATGTAGAAATTGACACCCACCAAGAGCAACACGTCGTGCCTGAGCAAGAGGTGGTTGTAGGTGGTGAAGCTGACTACTTTGATGGTGAGTTTCAAGCGCTGTTTTTTGAAGTGGCAGGGCTTACTTTAGCGGTGCCGCTAAAAGCCTTAGGTGGCATTCATGAGCTTGGAGAAGTAAATCATTTATTTGGCAAGCCTAAGTGGTTTAAAGGGGTTATGATCAACCGAGAAGAAAAACTCAATGTTGTTGATACCGCTCGCTGGGTTATGCCTGAAAAGTACGATGAGCAGTTAGAGGCATCTTTAAATTATCAATATCTCATCACTTTAGGTGATAGCCAATGGGGTTTATTAGCAGAAAAACTAATAAATAACATTACATTGAGTAAAGAAGATGTAAAATGGCGTACAAATAACAGTAAGCGCCCATGGCTTGCTGGAGTAATTAAAGAAAAAATGTGTGCTTTAATAGATGTTAATAATTTAAACGCACTATTAGAGAAAGGCTTAGATAGCCGTCACAAGTAATGACCATTACGAGGTAAGAGCATGAGTGAAGATAAATTACTGTCAGCTAAAAAAAATGCAGATAATAATGATGAGATTTTGCAGTGGGTTACGTTCAAGCTAGAAGATGAAACTTATGGCGTAAATGTAATGCAAGTGCAAGAAATACTGCGTTACACCGAGATTGCTCCTGTACCAGGTGCGCCTTCGTATGTGATTGGTATTATTAACTTACGTGGTAATGTTGTTACCGTTATTGATACTCGCTCTCGTTTTGGTTTACCTGATATTGAAGCGACGGATAATTCACGTATTTTAATTATTGAAGCAGAAGAGCAAGTGATTGGCATTTTAGCCGATAGCGTTTCTGAGGTTGTTTACCTACGTAGCTCTGAAATTGACAGTGCGCCAAATGTAGGTACAGAGGAAAGTGCTAAATTTATTCAAGGTGTATGTAACCGCGACAATGAGTTACTTATTCTGGTTGATTTAAATAAACTACTTAGTGATGACGAATGGGATGAGTTAAGCGATATATAAGCTTCTCTACATAAAACTATGTTATTACTTGGTATTGCTATTGCGGGTTTAGTTTTTGGACTATTCTCGCTGCTTTTAATTGTGATGTTTAAAAAGCGCTATGCGAGTGAGCTTGGCGCGCAATTACAGCAGTTTAAAGATTCATCAGAGCAGATTAATATTTTACGTAGCGAAGTGTCTGAGTTGCGAACCGGTTTACTGAGTATTGGTAAGCGTGTGCTTGAGGTAGAACAACAAAACCAAGAGCTGATACAGCAACAAGCAGCTCAAAAATACGATGACCCCGATGCTAAAATATACTCTCGTGCAGTAAAAATGGTTGAGTTAGGTGCTGATTTAGATGAGGTTATTCGCGAATGTGAATTACCCCGCGCCGAGGCTGAACTGTTGTTTTCATTACACAAACAAAAAGGCGCTTAGCGCCTTTTTTGCTTTTATAACACTGCGTTATGCTTTTATATTTAGCTTTCCCTGAAAGTCTTGCCAACCAGGCGGAAACTTTCCTCTAACCACGTATGAAAACGCAATGAGCTCAGCAATAACAAAGTACAACTCTTTGGGGATCTCTTCTGCGAGGTCTAGTTTCGATAGTGTATTTGCAAGTGCTTCATCTTGATGGATTAAAATTCCTTTTTCTTTGGCTAGGGCAATAATTTCATCCGCCAGTTCACCAAACCCTTTAGCACTTACAATGGGTGAATGTCCCGCCTCGTAGAGTAGTCCAATTGCTGAATTGCTTTTTGATGACTCAGTCATGGCTAAACCTTAATATTAATAATGGCATGCGATTGGTAAAATGCTTGATGGTTATCATCCGCTCGTTTTAGTTTAAGCTCACCCACTTGTAAGCCTTGTTTTGCCAGTTTTGAGCGTAAATTATCAAGATGTGGATGAGCTAAAGCGCTCACCGCTTGGGTTGAGGCTAACAACTGACAATCTAAAGCTTTATCCATGAGTTCTGCGATTATTTGTAGCTTACCCAGCTCGGCATAATCAAAGTTGAGCCTAACAAACCAGACATTTTTATCCGCTAGTTTACCGCTACTGTGCTTTTTATACTGCCCTAAAGTTATTTCTGTTTGCGCCGCTTCAGCAGGCAGCTTCATCGGTAATAAAAATTGCACTAAGGCGTTTGTGTCAGGTTGTTGACTAATAGCGGGCGTTTGTACTTGGCTTAATGCGTTCTTAATTTGGGTTAATTCACCTGCTAATGCTTGTACTTGTGGTTGCTGTAATTGTTCCAACAATTTATTGGCGCTATTACCCACTTTAAACGTCGGTAATAAAACCTGCAGTAAAGCTTCTAAACCCGTTTGATTATTAATACTCACCGCACTTGGATTTTGGTTAATGATAGGCGCGGCTAAAATGCTTAATGAAAGCTGTTCAACACCTCTATTAAACGAGCTTTGTAAGATGTCGCTTTGAAGTTGTGTGGGCTTTATGGTGCTGAGTATTTCGCGCTGTATGGTTGCTGGGTGTAAATTAGTATCTGACAACATGCGATTAAAAGCCTGATTAACTAAACGGTTTAAATCGGTTCCTTGATCAGTCAGTTTGCTTGTAATGGTATTAAGTTGGCTGCTTATTATTTGGTTGGTCGCATCTTTTTTTTCTATTGAGGTGATTGGACTGTGTTTTATAACCGTCGCTAATAAGAGTTTTTCTAAAGGCTGTAAGCTCTGACCAAATGTAACTGCGTTAGTTGGTGGGGATGAAAAAGGACTCACTAAAGGAGATAAAGTGTGTGCTACTAACGGTTGTTGTTGCCACATAGAAACGCTTGATTTTATTTGCTGGGTAAATTGCATTAGGGGCGGCGCTAAATTTGACACGTTTTTTAATTGTGTGATGTCAATTTTTTGCATTGAGGTGAGCCATTTTTGCTGATCATTGCCAGTAAATTCTGGTTTTTGAGATGAGCTTAAGGAAGTCGTAAATGGCTTGCTTTCAAAGTACTTTACCGCATCTAAAATACGTGTTTTAAAATCAGCAAAACTGCTTTTTAACCATGATTGTATGGGACTGTTTATCGTGCTGAGCGGATGCTGTTTACTTGGCGAGGGATCAATTAGGCCTTGCGACTGTTGCAAAGAGAGCATCTCATTAAACGGTTTACTAAATGAGTTTTTAAGGCTCACAGTCATAGTGTGATAAGCGGTTTTGATCAGTAATTTATCTGCTTGGTGAGTAATGTTTACCTTAGTCGGGATGGTAGGTAGTTCACTTAATTGTCGATGACTTAGG
This sequence comes from Pseudoalteromonas sp. APC 3250, assembly GCF_030407915.1. Classification (NCBI taxonomy): domain Bacteria; kingdom Pseudomonadati; phylum Pseudomonadota; class Gammaproteobacteria; order Alteromonadales; family Pseudoalteromonadaceae; genus Pseudoalteromonas; species Pseudoalteromonas sp. APC 3250. The sequence goes on along the minus strand of NZ_JASDCM010000006.1, from coordinate 187,713 downwards.
TTAATAGTTAATGAGTCTTTAAAAGAGTTTGGGCTTAATACCGCAAACTTAGGCATAGCATGAAGCTGAGCAGGGGTTAAATTACTGGCAAGCAACTGTGTTAGTTTGGCTTGGTTTATTGGCTGTGAATGCACTATATCAGCAAAACGGTTAATAATATTAAGTCGTGTACCTTTGCTATCCGTTTCAATCATCCCCTTTATTAAAGGCTCATCTGCGAGTAATTGTGCAACGTGTTTATTAATAGCAATACTGGCATTAAATTTTTCAATGACCAACTTTGGTGTGGGTTGTAATACCACCTGAAGTGATAGTGGACTGTTTTGAATATCACTTTGGGTGTTTATAAAATTTAAAAATCGTTGCAACTGAGCCGGTTGTTTAATTGTTAAAGTTGTATTGTTAGGGATGATGGTTAAGCTTTTACCATCTGCACTTAACTGTATGTTAGCGCTTGCTATTTTTTCAACGTTTGTGAATGTCTCAGTTGTCCCAAGGCGAATCGTTTGCCAATGCTTATTCATAAACACATCAAGCGTGACTGAATTTTTAGAAAACTGAATATTTTTTGCCGCCAGCACTTCAGGTGGCAGTGTTGCTAACGCAGCCTTACCTGAATCAGTTGTTTGATTACTAACCTGTGGGTTAGACAATGTGATGTGCGTTGGTGTATTCATTATTTTATATCAAGTTTTCTTTATTTTAAGTAAATCGATTCTAAAGCAATATTCGTATTACCCTATCATTATGGTAGACTTACGGCTAATTTTTGGCAGAGAGAATCGTCATCTTGTTACACATTAAGTCCGTTACTTGTATCAAGCAAGAGCGTTGTTTGTTTGATGAACTTAATTTTAGCCTTAAAAGCGGTCAAATCATGCAGTTAGCTGGCCCTAATGGGGCTGGTAAAACATCATTATTGCGCATTATTGCTGGTTTTTCGCTGCCGGATGAAGGTGATATTTTATACCTAAATCAATCTATCAAAAAATATTATGACGAATATGCCAGAGACTTGTTATTTATAGGCCATAAAACCGGTGTTAACGTACAACTTAGTGCACTTGAAAATGTAGCACATTGGTTGGCTATTAATGGTTATGTTGATACTCCTGACTTATACCCTTTATTAAGTAAGTTAGGTTTAGTGGGGCTGGAAGATGTGCCTGTAAGAATGTTATCTGCGGGTCAACAGCGGCGGGTGGCACTCGTTCGATTATGGTTATCTGAAGCGAAGTTATGGATTTTAGATGAACCTTTCACGGCGCTAGATAAAAGCGGGGTTGCCTTTTTACAGCAACGTTTTACTGAGCACTTATCAAAGGGGGGCGCTATTTTGTTAACAACACACCAAGATTTAACCACCCACTTTAGTGACTTACAAACGTTGACTTTGGAGTACCGCCACTAATGACACGACAGCATTCATATTGGCAGTTATTTGTCGCGGTATTTAGCAAAGACGTTAAGCTCGCTTTTCGTCAGCGCGCTGAAATAGTTAATCCTATCTTGTTTTTTTTAATTGTTATCTCACTGTTTCCATTAGCCATAGGGCCTGAGCCAGGCTTGTTATCAAGAATGGCACCGGGCATTATTTGGGTGGCGGCTTTATTATCGACCATGCTTGGCCTTGATAAACTGTTTAGAGATGATTACCACGACGGCTCTTTGGAGCAGCTCATTGCTTCGTCATACCCCTTATCATTAACGGTACTGGGCAAAGTAGCCGCACACTGGGTGATCACCGGCCTCCCGTTAGTGCTAATGACCCCTTTATTTGCTTTACTACTAAATTTAGAAACGACGGCCCTAATGGCTACGTTATTAACGCTATTATTGGGTACGCCTTTATTGAGCTTCATTGGCGCAATAGGGGCGGGTTTGACTGTGGGATTACAAAAAGGCGGCATTTTAATGAGTCTGCTCGTTTTGCCTTTGTATATTCCGGTTTTAATTTTTGCAACTTCCGCTATTGATACCAGCACTATGTCGCTGGATTACAGTGGTCAGCTTGCAATCCTTGGTGCAATGTTAGTCGTTGCGACTATCAGTGCGCCAATTGCCATATCATCAGCATTAAAAGTGAGTGTAAGTTAATATGTGGAAGTGGTTACATCCGTATGCGAAAGCAGAGCGAGCATATCAATTATGCAATACTCTACTGCCATATTTTGCAGTAGTAACGGTTATTAGTATGGTTGTTGGTTGGGTATGGGGATTAGGTTTTGCTCCTGCCGATTACCAACAAAAAGACAGTTACCGTATTATTTTTATTCATGTGCCCTCCGCTATTTTATCTATGGGCGCCTATTCATCAATGGCGATTGCTGCCATTGTTGCGTTGGTATGGCAATTACGCAATGCAGAGCTTGCGGTGATTGCAATAGCACCCGTAGGTGCCTGCATGACCGCAATAGCCTTAATCACCGGTGCTGCGTGGGGTAAACCTATGTGGGGTGCTTGGTGGGTATGGGATGCACGACTGACCTCTGAACTCATTTTGTTATTTTTATATCTAGGGGTGTTGTCTTTGTACCATGCCTTTGAAGATAAAAAATCAGCCGGTCGCGCCGCGTCTATTTTAGCTATTGTTGGGGTTATTAACTTGCCTATCATTCACTTTTCGGTGGAATGGTGGAATACCCTGCATCAAGGGGCAAGCATCACTAAGTTTAACCGCGACGCGGTAGATCCAAGTATGTTTTGGCCGTTAATGATTAATATTTTAGCCTTTGCCGCGTTTGTTGGTACTGTGACTTTAATTCGTCTTAAAAATGAAATTTTACACCGTGAAAAGCACCGCCCATGGGTGCGACAGTTGTTAACTAAGGGGTAATTATGCAGTTTGACTCGTTTTCAGATTTTATTGCAATGGGAGGCTATGGCTTTTATGTATGGCTTTCTTTTGGTACATGCGCATTAATTTTATTAGGCATTTTATTTAGCTCGTTACGCGACAAAAAACAAATTTTAGCGTCGGTAGAGCAGCAAATTGCGCGTGAAACTCGAATTAAAAATTCTAAGCAGGAGCAAACCTCGTGAACCCTAGACGTAAAAAACGCCTTTTGGTTATTATTGCCGTACTCTTTGGTATTGGTGGATCAATTGGTTTAGTGTTGTACGCCTTACAAGAAAACATTAATTTGTTTTACACCCCCAGTGAATTAATTGATGGTAAAGGCCCGAATAAAGAAAAGCCTCATATAGGACAAAAGCTCCGCATTGGCGGTATGGTTGTCCCTGGTACAGTACAAAGAAATGAGCAAAGCTTAGAGGTAAGCTTTAAGTTGATTGATACTGGCCCATTGGTCACGGTGCGTTATCAAGGAATTTTGCCTGATCTATTTCGTGAAGGGCAAGGAATTGTTGCACAAGGTGTGCTAGTTGAACCTAACGTCATTGAAGCGTTTGAAGTACTGGCTAAACATGATGAAGAATATATGCCAGCCGAGGTTGCCGAGGCAGTAAAAGGAATTAAGCACGAGAAACCAAAATACAATTTAGATAGTGGGAGCTAATATGATCCCAGAACTTGGTTATTTTTCCCTAACATTGGCCATGGTACTGAGTATTCTGTTGTGTATTTTCCCACTTTGGGGTGCACACACAGGAAACCTTCGTTTGATGCGCGCTGCGCCATCACTTGCTATTGGTCAGTTTGCATTTGTTGCTTTGTCTTTTGCTGCGCTTATTTATGCCAGCTTAACCGATGATTTTACCGTATCTTATGTAGCGTATCACTCAAGTAGCACCTTGCCTTGGTATTATAAAATAACTTCAACATGGGGTGGCCATGAAGGCGCTATTTTACTGTGGTTATTAATGCAGGCCGGTTGGACCGCCGTTGTTGCTTTGCGTTCAAAGTCACTGCCTTGGGTACTTCGTGCTCGCGTATTAGGTGTGCTTGGTTTTTTAGGTGTCGGATTTATGATGTACACCTTGCTACTTTCAAGTCCGTTTGAACGTTTACTGCCCTATTTCCCTGTTGAGGGACGCGATTTAAATCCATTATTACAAGACCCAGGGATGATCATTCACCCTCCATTACTTTACATGGGGTATGTCGGTCTTTCTGTTGCTTTTGCCTTTGCTATTGCCGCGTTGTTAACCGGCAAGCTTGATAACACCTGGGCAAAATGGTCACGCCCATGGACAATGACGGCATGGGGCTTTTTAACCTTAGGTATCACCATAGGTAGTTGGTGGGCCTATTCAGAGCTAGGCTGGGGCGGCTGGTGGTTCTGGGATCCTGTTGAAAATGCATCACTCATGCCATGGTTAGTTGCAACCGCGTTACTGCACTCTTTAAGTGTGACTGAAAAACGTGGCGTATTTAAATCATGGACAGTGTTACTGGCTATTGCGGCATTTTCATTAAGTTTACTAGGCACCTTTATCGTTCGCTCAGGAATTATTGTTTCGGTGCATGCCTTTGCAACAGACCCTGATCGTGGCTTATTTATTCTTGGCTTTTTGGCCGTAGTTGTTGGCGGCGGTTTAGCGTTATATGGCTTGCGTGTCTCACAAGTTAAAAGTGAAGGGCGTTATAAATTTGTATCGCGTGAAGTGGCACTTTGGTTAAACAATATTTTCTTAGTGGTTGCTACGTTAATTGTACTGTTAGGTACATTATTACCTATGGTGCACAAGGAAATGGGGCTAGGCAGTATTTCAATTGGCGAACCTTTCTTTAATAAAATGTTTGCTATTTTACTGGTGCCATTTGCTATTTTAATGGGCATTGGACCTTTCCTGCGTTGGAAGCAAAATAAGTGGGCCTTTTTACAAAATAAAATATTTGTAGGCGCATTAGTCAGTATTATCATTACCTGTGCGTGGTTATTTAGTAGCTATGAGGTAGTGACTCCATTAACACTTTTAGCAACCACGCTAGGTGTATGGATATTTATTGCCACTTTTATTGATTTATATACCAAAGCAGCGGTTCATGGCTCGCTTAAACTCGGTATAAAGCGTTTAGGTTTAAGCTATTGGGCAATGGTGCTGGGGCATGTTGGTTTAGCCTTTGTTATAGCGGGCATTACACTCACCTCGGCGTATTCAGTTGAGCGTGATGTATCGATGAAGCAAGGCGATATCGTGCAGCTTAACCAGTATCAATACCGCTTTGAAGGTGTGAAGACTATTCGTGGTGCAAACTACAGTGGTCATGCTGGTGTCGTGACGGTATTAAAAGGGAATGACACTGTAACGCGTTTATATGCAGAAAAGCGTCGTTACGATATTGGTATGCAATTTATGACCGAAGCCGCTATTGATGCCGGATTCACTCGTGATTTATATCTTGCGCTTGGTGAGCAACTAAGTGAAGGGGCATGGTCATTACGCATTTACCATAAGCCGTTTGTACGTTGGATGTGGATTGGCGGTATTCTGATCTCACTCGCTGGTTTTGTGATTTTATTCGATAAGCGCTATCGCGCCTCACCGCGAAAAGATGAAATAGAGGGGGCAGTATGAACCGTAAACTTATCGCAATTGCCCCTTTATTAATTTTTATCTTTATTTGTGTGTTTTTATACCAAGGGTTGTTTGCCAACCCGCGGGAAATACAAACAGGGCGAATTGGTCAAACGGTGCCTGCGTTTAATTTACCTGATTTAATGCAAGACGATAAACGTTGGACTGATGAGCAGCTAAAGGGTGACGTGTATTTGCTAAACGTTTGGGGCACATGGTGTCCGACGTGTTTAGCTGAGCTTGGCTATTTAACTAAGCTACGCGAGCAAGGGGTTAAAATTATCGGCTTGTATTATGTACAAAGTTACGACGCCGATTTTGATGGCCCATTTGATATGCAAGCGCTGCGTGATGATGTGAGTAATATGCTTTCACGTGCGGGCGACCCTTATCAATTTAATATTTTAGATTTAGAACGTTCATTGTCTTTAGATTTAGGGGTGTCCGGTGCACCAGAGACATTTTTAGTAGATAAAAATGGCACCATTTTGTTACATCACACTGGTGATATAAACCCTCGAGTTTGGCGTGCTAAGTTTGCGCCTATTATGCAGGAGCTGCAGCCATGAGATTGTTTTTATTAACCCTTAGCTTGTTTGTTAGTGTAGCTGCGTTTGCTCAGCAAGACCGTTATCAATTTGATAGCAACGAGCAAGCTGTTCGCTTTGAAGAGCTAACAAAAGAATTACGTTGCCCGAAGTGTCAAAATCAGAATATTGCTGACTCTGATGCCGTTGTCGCAAAAGACTTGCGCGAGCGAGTGCTGGCGTTGGTAAAAGATGGCAAAACCAAAGATGAAGTTATTGATTACATGATTGATCGATATGGCTACTTTGTTCATTACGATCCACCGGTAACACCTGCCACGTTAATACTGTGGGTACTTCCGGTACTCATCGTAATAATTGGGTTTGGCTTTATTGTGATTCGCCAACGTAAAGCGTCGGTAAAACAAACCTGGAGTGACGCTGATGAAGTGATGCTCAATAAGCTGATTAAACAAAATAAACATCAGGAGCAAAGTTAAATGATTTTAATGTGGGCGTCTTTTGCTTTACTCACACTCATTGCATTGCTGTTTATTATTGTGCCTTTTTTAAAAAAAGAGCGCGTAGTAACCATTACTCATAACGCCAATGCACAGCTTATCAGCATTTATGAACAGCGTTTAGTTGAATTACAGACAGATTTAGATAATCAACGTATAGACTCGCAAAATCACAGCGAAGCTATTATTGAATTAAAACGCCGTTTACTTAATGAATTATCGCCGGAGAAGTCACTAAATAGCCGTGGTGACAATCGTATATTTGCTTTAACAGGGGCGGCGTTTTTAATTGCATTAGCAGGTATTTTCTATGCAATGACAGGCAGCCAGCAACAAATTGCAGCTTGGCATGATGCAATGGATAATTTGGCCGATTATGGTCAGCGCGCCGTAATGCAAAAGGGCGAGCCGTTAACTAAAAATGAGTTACAAGCGTTTGCCCTAGCACTGCGTACTAAGTTAAGTCAAAGCGGTGATGATGAAGTCGCTTGGATGTTGTTAGGGCGTGTTGCTTTAATGCTAAATGAATTTGATATGGCGAAACAGTCATTTGATAAAACATTAAAAATAAACCCTGATAATATGCAAGCGCTTGTTAGCTACTCTCAGGTGCTATTACTTGAGGGCAGTGAAGAAAACATGACTCGTGCAGCGGGTATGCTTTCTAAAGTACTGCAAGCTCAACCAAATAACCTTGATGCGATTTCGTTACTTGCACTAATCGCCTTTGAGAGAAAAGACTGGCTACAGGCAAAGGCAGCGTTTGAGGTGTTACTTGCAAGTATGGATGAGTCTGATACGCGCTATGCTATGATCAACCAACGTATTAGCGAAATCGACCTACAAATTGCTCAGCAAAACGTGGCAACCAGTGGCGATCAGTTAGCGGCTCAAAGTATTCAAGTTACCGTTGATATCGATAGCCAACTTGCAGACAAACAGCCCAATAATGGTATTTTGTTTGTGTTTGCTAAAGCGGCTAAGGGATCACCGATGCCTTTAGCCGTGGTCAAACTAACAGACTATAGCTTTCCAATTACGGTTGAGCTGAGCGATGCTAATGCCATGATGGCAGGGCTAAACTTATCGAGTGCGAGTGAAATTATCATTTCTGCGCGTATCTCTAATGATGATTCAGTTATGCCAAGCACTGGGGAGCTTGAAGGGCATTCTCAAGTGCTTGCTTCTAAAGAGGTGCGCCAAGTGCAACTGAACATTGATACATTAATACCTTAAGGATTTGAGATGTTAAAACAAGGCTTACTTTTATTATGTTTACTCACGTTATCGGGTTGTGCTCAAGTGCCTGAGAGTAAATATGATGAGCGCGATCCCATACAAAGTGTAAACAGACCTATTTATGACTTTAATATGGACGTACTTGATGCTTATATTTTAAGGCCTGCGGCAGTGGGTTATATAACAGTAACCCCACAGCCTGTGCGTCGAAGTATTGTGCATTTCACCGATAATATTACAGCACCGGTTGATATTATTAATGCGGGTCTGCAAGGAAAGCCAAGCAGTGCCGGAATTAATTTTGCGCGCTTTTTAGTGAATTCTACGGTGGGAGTGTTTGGCTTATTTGACGTTGCAAGTTCGTTAGGGCTTGAAGTAACTGATGAAGATTTTGGCCAAACCTTAGGTGTGTGGGGAGTAGGCGATGGTGCCTATTTAATGATCCCTGCTATGGGGCCATCAACTGCACGTAACTTAACCGGTGATGTTGTTGATAATGTGGTTTTACCTGAAATTGCACTGACTACACCACAAACAATCTTAGTGTTTGCGTTAAAGGCGGTTGAGGCAAGGGCGTCTTTAATGGCTCAAGAGGGTTTATTAAATGATTCATTAGACCCATACCTGTTTGTTAAAGACATTTACTTTCAGCGTCAGTTATATGAACTCTACGATGGCAATCCGCCAATAAAAGAAGAGCCTGAAGATTTTGACGAAGATTTCTTAGAAAGCCTTTAATAAAAATAAAAACGCCAGCAAATGCTGGCGTTTTATTTTTAGTTATTAATTGCTAATGAGCGCTTTAATTATCAATCATTATCTGCATTTGTTCACTAACCCAATTAAGTGCTTCGTGGTAAGCATCAGGCACATCATCACCTAAGTTAAGCTGTTGGGCTTTATCGTTAGCAGCGTGCCAGTTACCCTGCTCATAGAGGGTTACTAAGTTTAAATACTCAGCAAGCAGCCCTTCATTGTTTAACAGTGCCGCTTTTATCTCATTTGAAAGCGGTAGTTTAAGCATTACACTGTCCATCTCTTCATCTAGTATGGCATCCATAAGCGACATCATGCCGGTTAAAAATGCTATTCCTGTATCTCTAAGTTTGCCATGTGAAATTGCTAAAAGCTCACAAAAACGCGCGCGTGTTAGCGACAGCCTAATAAGCTCCAGAGGTTTGTCTGCAGAGACTTGTGCGGCAAATAATAAAGAGAGTAGTTTTTTTATTTCAGCCGCGCCCAACACAATAAGCGCTTGTTTTATAGTGTTTATTTCAGAGCGGCGAGCAAATGCTGCCGAGTTTGAGTAGCGTAGCAGCTTATACGATAAGTTAACATCACGCTCAAATACATCGGTGATTTTTTTAAGATCCATTTCTACGCTGGATGTTTCATAGAGTAGCTCAGCCAGTGCCATGCCCGATGGCGGTAACGCCTTGCTTTGCACCATTTCTGGTTTTGAAAAGAAAAAGCCTTGAAAGTATTCAAAACCTAGTTCAAAAGCTTGATTGTAAAGCGCGTAAGTTTCAACCTTTTCAGCAAGTAATTTTATGTGTGGATAAGGTTTTAAATCCTCTATGATCGTTTTAACGTTTTCAATATCACAAGTTAAAAAGTCGACTTTAATAATATCGATAAACGGATAAAAGTGCCGCCATACAGGTTGATGTGCATAGTCATCTAGCGCTAGCGTATAGCCTTTTTCTTTTAGGTCTTTAACAATTGCCAATAAGCGTTTACCTGGCTGGACGGTTTCGAGTATTTCAATTACCACCCCATCTTTGTTTAAAAGGGTTGGGTAGCCTTTTAACAAGGTGTCTAAGGTAAAGTTAATATAAGCGGGTTTATTATCAGTTAAATCTTCTAAGCCAAAGTTAAATTGACTGCCTTCAATCAGTCGAGACGTGGCTTCATCGCCGTCAATATTTGGAAATACGTTATCAACTCCATCACGAAATAAAAGCTCATAGCCAATTAGTTCTTTATTGCGATCTAAAATAGGTTGCCGAGCAGCGTAAAAATACATATAGGATTCCGAAAGAGTAGAAATTGATTAACATTGTAATAATATATTGGAAAACATTCAAAATAGCATCGGTAAAATGAACATTATTAATAAAATACTATGGTTGGTTTGGTATTTCTTAATCTAATTTTATTGTTTTTCATTTTATTTGTTGCAAAAGTGAGCTAACCGATGGTTTTTTATCTACTTAAATGAGCGGGTTGGAGTTATTAGCAATTACCGTGTTATAGTTCAGTAGAAAGCTTTTATTCCAATACTGTCTTAATTATAAGATTTCAAGAGTCATTATTTGGATTAAAAGCCTGTTATTACTTATTTAAGTGGAGGCAAATTTGGAAACAGGAATGATTATTTCACTGGCATTATATTTTATTGTAATGCTGGGAATAGGACTATACGCATATAAGCAATCTACCAGCGATATATCAGGGTATATGCTAGGTGGTCGTAATTTAGCCCCCAGTGTTGCTGCCTTATCAGCGGGTGCATCAGACATGAGTGGTTGGTTACTTATGGGCCTACCTGGCGCAATGTACTTGTTTGGGCTTAGCAAGGTTTGGATTGCTATTGGCTTAGTGTTAGGCGCATGGGCAAACTATTTCTTAGTCGCCCCAAGACTGCGTGTTTATACTGAAAAAGCAAATGACTCTATTACCATCCCTGATTATTTTGCAAATCGTTTTGATGATAACAAGAATATCCTCCGTGTGATCTCTGCAATTGTTATTATTGTGTTCTTTACTTTGTATACTTCATCAGGCGTAGTCGCCGGTGGTAAGTTATTTGAAAATTCATTTCAGATGAGTTACGAAATGGGTTTATACATCACCACGGGTGTGGTTGTTGTTTACACCTTATTTGGTGGCTTTTTAGCGGTTAGCCTAACAGACTTCGTGCAAGGTTGTATTATGTTTATCTCCTTGCTTGCAGTACCTATCGCTACTTATATGATGCTAGATCAGCCATTTATGGATACTTTAGCAAATGCAAATTACCAGCAGTTGTTAAGTTCACCTAAAGCCAGTGAAATCCATTCATTGAATATGCTTGATTGGTTTGCTGGTGGTTCTACCATTGCTATTATTTCTGCGATGGCTTGGGGCTTAGGCTACTTTGGTCAGCCACATATTATTGTTCGCTTTATGTCTATTCGCTCAGTGAAAGAAATGCCAACTATGCGTCGTATTGGTATGTCTTGGATGACACTATCTGCGATTGGTGCGGTATTTACCGGTTTATTTGGTGCTGCCTTTATGATTGAAAACCAAATGCCTATTGCCGATAAAGAGACCATTTTCTTAGTATTAGCTGAACTTATTTTCCACCCATTAATTGCTGGTTTCCTACTGGCTGCTATTTTAGCTGCGATTATGAGTACGATTTCATCGCAATTATTGGTGTGTTCAAGCTCGCTTACTGAAGACTTCTACAAGATTTACTTAAACCGCGATGCCTCGCAAACTGAGCTGGTGTTAGTAGGGCGTATTAGCGTAATACTGGTTGCGTTATTTGCTATTTACCTAGCGTATGACCGTAATAGTTCAATACTTGATTTAGTTAGCAACGCATGGGCTGGTTTTGGTGCTGCATTTGGTCCACTTGTCTTGTTTAGCCTTTACTGGAAACGTATGAACTTAAAAGGGGCTATTAGCGGTATGGTTGTTGGTGCTTTAACAGTGCTTGTATGGATTTATGCGCCTATTACCATTAATGGTGAGAGCTTAAGCAGTGTAATTTATGAAATCGTCCCAGGCTTCATTTTAGCGAGTATTGCTATTGTGGTAGGAAGCCTTGTGACAGCTGAACCGAAAAAAGAAATTACTGATCTGTTTGATGAAGTTGAATCGTCATTGTAACTGATTAGCTAACGTAAAGTGTTGGTTTTTATAAATGCCAATCAGTTTAACTGGTTGGCATTTTTTTATTGGCTGACCTTTAGAAAAGACCATTCATCTCGTTTAATCACCGATTACTTGCCTTTAGCTATTATTATTTAAAGGCATAAAAAAACTGAATTCGAATACCAAATTCAGTTTTTTAACAATTACTATTGAGCTTTTAAAAGTACTAACTCGCTGCTTTATCTTTTATATCCGCAACGTTATCTGACTTTGTTTTTTTAGCTTTAGTGGGTACTTCTTTACCACCTTTAAGTACGGCCATAAAGTCGTCTTTACTTTTTGCAATCTCCAGCGCGAGCGACTCAACCTGTTGTTCACTTAGTGGCACATCTACTTTTTCAAGCATGAGTTCTAGTGACTCGGCAATATCGAGCATTTTGTCATAGGCATCAGCTTCTTTTTTAGTAGTAAACGTCATGCGCTCGACTCCGTTTCGTTCTACAACATATTTAACAACAACAGCCATGATTTCTCCTGCTTACTTACGTGGCAATATGATTATTTTAAATCATTAGATTACTGTTTTTATATACAGTACAAGCTTGCGCGTGGTTTTGCAAGCTTTAGCCTTAGTTTATCTGCAGCTTGGTTGACAATAAAGAGTAACTCTACTTTATTTATTAAGTCACTTTATAACGCGTTGCAGTAAAGGAGTCGCAAGGAGTGATTGTTACCGTTAGTACTTAGTAACCACAACGTTATGTAAAAGTGCTGGGTGTAAATAATCAACGAATGTTCAAGTAAGAACACAAAAGGAAATAGTATGAAATTAATTAAAATCATCTCATTAGCCGCTGCTTTATGTTTATTACCTATGGGTACCACCTTTGCGCAAAGCGATATGCTATCAGAGCAGATGCAATCAGCCGTGGTTAATATTAATACTGCTGATTTAAAACAGTTAATTAAGTTACCAGGTGTTGGCAAGAAAAAAGCACAGGCAATTATCGATTATAGAGAAACAAATGGTGATTTCGCATCACTTGAAGATCTAGCTAAAGTAAAAGGGGTGGGTAAAAAAATGCTAGCCAAACTTGATGGAAAGGTGGCGTTTTAACTTAAAAGGGCGCTATGCGCCCTGATCAAACTGTTTTAAGGCAGCACCAAGGTGCTTTTTAGCAAAATTAACATCTACGGGGGCGGTTAGTAGCGGGTAGCTTAAACCAGCCACAATCAAAAAGGGCACGAGTAGCCATCCTTCAAAAAGAGTAAATATTAAAAAAAATGGGCTTAGCAGCATAAGCTTTACAATACGCATTAACACTCTGTCACTAGGAGAGAGCATACTTAACGAGATCGCAATAACGGTTTGTCTTTGACGAACTTTTAAGTGTTTTAGTTCGTCAACGTGGCTTGAAAAAAAAGTAAACATATTAAAGTGACTTTTTAGAGATTAATCGACTGGCCACTAACGCAATAAGTGTGGCGGTAAACAATACAAAAATAACTTCCATCCATGCTGGCATACTTAAGCCTGCAAATTGCCAATCTATGTTTCCGCAATCACCGGTTGCCTCAAAAAATTGCGGTATCCAATGATGTAATGGCATAAACTCTGGAAAATTTGGCTCAAACTCACAGCTAAATGCGAAGGGGTCAGTGGTTGTTTGCATTTCAATGTGCTCACGAGCTATTAGTAACCCCCATACACTTGAACCCCCCCACACTGTATAAGCGACAATACGGACTACGAGGTTGTTTGGTTTACTGGCGCCAATAATACCGGCAAAAAGTAAGCCTAATACCGCGGTGCGTTGGTAAATACACATAATGCACGGCGCTAACCCCATGTTGTATTGGAAAAAGAGCGCGGTTACTTCAAGCAGAAAAACAATCCCACTGAATAATAACCAAGGTGTACGTTGAGTACTTAGATTAGCAAGCCAGTTCATAACAAATCCGTATTTAAATAAGGGCTTAGATTATGACGTAGGATAAACAGCGGAGCAAGTAAAAGGGAAAAAGTGAGGAGCTATGAAATTTCCTAGCTCCTCAAAGTCGGGGGAGCTCTTAATGCCCAGAATTCGCTACAGGGATGTGGTGTTGTATTATCCCCCAGTCATAAAACAAACTGGTTATTTCACTCAAGCCAAAATAAGTCGCGCTTAACCCAACAAAGGTAAGCACAAAAGTGTAAGGTAAAGCCATATACACCATTCGACCGTAAGATAGGCGTAACACGGGAGCTAGTGTTGATGTAAGTAAGAATAAGAAAGCAGCTTGACCATTAGGGGTGGCCACGCTGGGTAAGTTTGTGCCGGTGTTTATCGCCACTGCAAGTAAATCAAATTGGTCTCGAGTTATCTGACCTGCTTTTAGAGCTGCAGCAACTTCATTTATATATACAGTGCCGACAAATACATTATCACTGACCATTGAAAGCAATCCATTAGCGATAAAAAACATCACCAATTGTAAGTGCCCTTCAAATGTTAGTACCCAAGTAATCACAGGGGTAAAGAGTTGTTGATCGATGATTACTGCAACCACACTAAAAAATACACAAAGTAGTGCCGTGAAGGGGAGGGCTTCTTCAAAGGCTTTACCGAGTTGGTGCTCTTCTATTATACCGGCAGACGACGTGGCTAAAATAATCACCGATAAGCCAATTAAGCCCACGGTTGCTAAGTGTAATGCTAAGCCAGTAATTAACCAGATAGCGATAAGTGCTTGAATTGTGAGGTTAACTCTATCGCGTTTGGTGCGCTTTTTATCAAGTGTTTGTGCATGGTTTTTTAAAATAGCATGAATTGTTTCTGGCAGTTTTGCCCCATAGCCAAAGGTTTTTGTTTTTTCTAATAAAAAGGTTGTTAATAAGCCCGCAAAAAGCACGGGTAAAGAAACGGGCAGCATTCTTAAAAAGAACTCTCCAAATAGCCAACTTGCTCGCTCTGCAATAATTAAATTTTGTGGTTCACCAACCATAGTACACACGCCGCCAAGTGCGGTCCCAATCGAGGCATGCATGAGTAAATTACGTAAAAAAGCACGAAACTCTTCAAGCTCTTGACGGTTTACCTCTTTTACTTGGTTATCATCGTTAATATCGTGCTCACTAATAAAATCTTTTCCTGAGGCCACCTTGTGATAAATACTATAAAAGCCCATGGCCACCGCAATAACAACCGCCATTACAGTCAGGGCATCTAAAAAAGCTGATAAAAACGCAGCAGCTATTGCAAAGGCAAGCGATAAAACGGTCTTACTTCTTACTGAAACCACTAACTTGGTAAAAATATACAGCAGCAGATCTTTCATGAAATAAATACCGGCAACCATAAAAATAAGTAATAAAAGCACATCTAGGTTTTGTGCTATTTCATGTTCAACTTGCGTGGTTGATGTCATACCAATTAATAGTGCCTCAATGGCAAGTAGACCACCAGGTTGCAGTGGGTAACATTTGAGCGCCATGGCCAGTGTAAAAATAAACTCAATAACCAGTACCCAGCCAGACAAATAAGGGTTTAATTGAAACAGCAGCGGGTTAATTATTAAAAATGCAATAATGGTGTATTTATACCATTGAGGTGCTTTACCTAAAAAATTTATAAATATTGCAGATGGGACACTCTGTTGCATGATTTTTCCCTAGGGAGGCGTTTAATAGTCTGGTTAATGTCATTAACTTAGTCCAGCTTATAGAGGGTGTAAACAACTAAATAATAATAGTCAAAGTGTCTGGTATGAATAATAGGTTGGCATTCATATTGTGTTTAAAACCTATCGGTAAAACTAGCGAATCATACAAGTAAAGTTGCCTTTTTAATCACATACCTAGGTAATTTAACTTACTTTACTTGTTAGTTGTGGCTTGTCTGGTACAATCAGTCAGTTAATCGTATGTAGCGATGTGATGTGAATTAATTCGAGTAGGAATTGAATGAGAATTTTTAAAGCGAAAAGCCCAGCAGGATTTGCTGAGGAATACATAGTAGAGTCAATCTGGAATGGTGATTTTCCTCCAGGTTCAATTCTGCCTGCTGAGCGTGAACTCTCAGAGTTAATTGGTGTTACTAGAACCACATTACGAGAAGTATTACAGCGATTAGCTAGGGACGGTTGGTTAACAATACAACATGGTAAACCTACTCGCGTTAATAACTTTTGGGAAACCTCAGGATTAAATATCCTTGAAACACTGGCACGTTTAGATGAAGATAAAATGCCAGAGCTAACCGATCAGTTACTCTCAGCACGTACTAATATCAGCGCAATTTATACCCGTGCAGCTATAAAACTTGCACCAGAGCGTGTTATCGAAATTTTATCACAAAGCGATGAATTAGAAGACAGCGCGCAAGCGTTTGCAGATTATGATTATAAAGTCCATCATGAATTAGCTGTTGCCGGTAACAATCGCATTTATGTGCTCATCCTTAATGGCTTTAAAGGTTTTTATTCTAAGATTGGCTGTCATTACTTTTCAGATCCTCGCACTCGCGAGCTTGCACGCCAGTTTTATAAAGACTTAACTAAGCTTGCTGAGAATAAAGAGCACGATGGTGCAATATTCATGATGCGTAAATATGGTCATCAAACCGGTGAAATATGGCAACATATTCGCGGTGATATGCCTAGCGATATTATGGATTAGTAAAAGAAACCTGCTTAAAGCAGGTTTTTTTATGATTAAAAATTAGTTCATTTATCAAGCGTTCGCTATTTTAGAACGGTGCTATCTATAAATACGATTGTTAATTTATTTTTGATAGCCATAGAATAATGTTTAATTAAATATGGTTGCTATTGTAATTTTAAAATTAGTGCCCATATTACTATCAGTATTGCGTAAGCAATTGACAATAAACTCAAAATATTTGGAGAATAAAATGGGTGTATTAGTAGGCCGCCAGGCACCAGACTTTACCGCTGCAGCTGTTCTAGGTAACGGTGAGATTGTAGATAGCTATAACCTTCACGAAAAAATTAAAGGTAAAAAAGCAGTAATCTTTTTCTACCCACTAGATTTCACATTTGTATGTCCTTCTGAGCTTATTGCTTTTGATAAGCGTTATGCAGAATTCCAAAAACGTGGCGTAGAAGTAATTGGTGTTTCTATCGATTCACAATTCTCACACAACGCATGGCGTAACACGGCTGTAGCAGACGGCGGTATTGGTAAAGTTCAATACGCACTAGTTGCAGACGTTAAACACGAAATCTGTAAAGCATACGACGTTGAGCACCCAGAAGCGGGCGTTGCATTTCGTGGTTCTTTCCTAATCGATGAAGAAGGTAACGTACGTCACCAAGTAGTGAACGACTTACCACTGGGTCGTAACATCGACGAAATGATCCGTATGGTAGATGCACTAGCATTCCACAGCGAGCACGGTGAAGTATGTCCTGCTGGTTGGACTGAAGGTAAAAAAGGAATGGACGCAAGCCCTGAAGGCGTTGCTAAATTCTTATCTGAAAACGAAGGCGAGCTATAATTTAGCCCTTTAGTTTAAGAAAAAAAACCGCCAAAATGGCGGTTTTTTATTATTTTAAATTAAAACGAAAAGCTAACTTTAGTGTAAATGTAACGACCACGAGGGTTGTGTACACCCGATGCGTAACCATACAGATCTGAATCACCGTCACCAATTGCAAACGGTGGCTCTTCATCAAATAAGTTGTTCACACCTAGTGATACTTTTGCTGACTCAGTAATACGGTATGATGTTTGTAAATCTACCAGTACTTGTGAATCAACAGTACGCGATGTATTACTATCGAAGTCTAAGTTACCATCGAAGTCGATATCTGGCGTATCTTCAAACTCACCTACATAACTAATGTTCATGTTTGTGTTGAACTGACCAATTTCCCAGTTAGTTGAGAAAATCCAGCGATGCTCTGGGTAACCATATTCGCCGGTATAATCGCGGCCGTCTTTTTCAAATTTATCTTGGTAAGCCCATTCTAAATTGAATTTTAGTAAGCCTAAATCATCCAGTGAGTGGTTGTAATTTGCTGAAATATCAACGCCCGAAACTTCTTGTGATGACACGTTTTCAAAAGTACTGAAAATCTTTTGAATAGTCCCTAAACTGTCTGTACCTGAAGGAGGTAAGCGAACACATACGGTACTGTTTTGGTTATTACACTCTGAGTTGTAAATTGGACCAAACTCTTGCTCATCAATTTTATTGTCTTGGGTGATACTCCATACATCTACACTCAAACCAAAGTCAGTTGTAGGTGCCCAAATAAAGCCGACGTTCCAAGATTCAGACTCTTCAGCCTCTAAGTCAGGATTACCAGCAAATTCAATGTTGTAATCTAGTGCATCACAATCTTTACCCGTTGCGTCACAACGGTAATTATCGATAAAGAACTGGCTCTCTTGAGATGGCCCTAAACCTACTTGTGCAAGAGACGGTGCTCTAAAGCCTTGTGCCCAAGAACCACGCACTGTGATTTCATCAGTAGGTGCCCAGCGTAAAGCGACTTTAGGATTGGTTGTGGTACCAAAGTCACTGTAATCATCGTAACGACCAGCAAGTTGTAGCTCTAAGTTCTCAGCAAGTGGAATTGAAAACTCTACATAGGCAGCGTATTGGTCACGCTCTGCTGCAGCTGACACAGACTCGGTACCAAAGATTAATCCTCGTTGGAATTGATCATCTGGCGTATCCGTTACGTCCTCTTCGCGGTATTCAATACCGGCCGCCATCATGACAACATCATCACCAAAGCTAAATGCTTCACCTGAAATGTTAGCATCGAACGACGTCATATGAGACTCGCCTTGACGAACCAAGCTCGTAGTAATTCTATCAATTACGGCCGGATCGTTGTAAGTGCCGCCAAATGGGTTGTAGTTACCGGCATCAATTTCTTGTTGTAAGAAGTCGGTGCGTACCCAACCTTGTGAGCGATCCCCAGTTTGTAATGACTTACTACGTCCTTTTTGTACCGCTGTTTCCCAGCTCCAATCGTTTATTTCACCTTTTAAACCAGCAACAAAACGTAATGTGTCTGATTCGATATCCCATTGGCGCGCACCCGCATCTACGGTTCTGTAACGACCTATTTCAATATCTTGGCCGAATGGGTTATTAGGGTGACTACCTGGTACTGTTAAGCCCGCATCTTCATCAAGTGGCGTTGGGGCACCTGCTGCAATTGAGCTGTTATGCTGAACGGCCATTTCTAAGAAGCCCGTTATGCCATTATCAAAGCGGTATTCAAATTGTGAAATAGCACCTACACGTTCTGATGCCGGTGCAATATAGCCAAATGGACCATAGTCAAATAAACAACTGCCACTTGATGTTGCATTTTCTGCAGGACACGCAGGGTCAATTGTTTTAACGCCATCAACATAGAAGTAGCCAGGGAAGCCACGTGATGAACGGAAATCTTCACCGCCATATGGAGATTGATTAGCAGTACCTAAACGCCCCATTTCATCTGATGATAAAGAGGTGTTTTTAAAGTAATCAATAATAACGGATGCGCTACTTTTTGCACTAGTAGTACCCCAAACAATACTGGCTGTAGTTTCTTCATAGTTAGGGCCATCTGTGCCGCCGTAACCTAAGTTTACTTCAATACCGTCAATATCTTTTTTCAAGATAACGTTTACAACACCCGCTACAGCATCAGAGCCATAGATTGCTGAGGCGCCATCTTTTAAAATATCAATACGTTCGATTGCTGAAACAGGAATACTGTTGATATCAACGAATGAGTTGGTGATCCCTTCAGCAAATGCGCTGATTGCAACACGACGACCATTAATAAGTACCAAGGTAGCATCGGCGCCTAAGCCACGAAGGCTGACGGCAGCTGAGCCATTTGCGGTTGAGTCTTGGTTATTACCACGGGTTGAAAAAGTACCATTACCTGCAACAGGCATTCTTTCAAGAAGCTGTTGTAGGTTGTCATAACCCATGTTTTCGATGTCTTCTTTATTAATGGATTGTACTGGAGACGGGCCTTCGATGTCCGAACGCTTGATACGAGAGCCTGTTACTTGAATACGTTCTACTTTTTCTGCAGTTTGCTGTGCAGCATAAGTCGTTGTACTAAAACCTGCTGACAATGCGATAGTAGCACCGATGATTAAGCTCGGTGTAAATGCAATTGATTGCTTCATCCTTAAGTCCTTGTTGATATGTTATAATTTACTTGTTTTACAAGTCGAATTATTAATACCATGTAACTTAACTGTTATCAATTGGCCACAAAGATGATTTTGTTATCTGCACTAATATGTACTGATTTTCTCAATAAAGGTAAACGATAGGATGCTCGCTATTTGGCGCTGTAACGTGATTTAGTTATTATTGATAAACAAAACGCCGAGCGACTTTAATTTGTAATAATTTGTATTTTCCTAAAAATTTATCAAAAAAAAGCCTAACATGATGTTAGGCTTTTTTATTTAAACTTTATGTTTCATTAAGCGTTCTTTTTCACGGGACCAATCTTTATTTTTACCGTCTTCACGTTTGTCATGCATTTTCTTACCTTTCGCTAAATGGAATTCAAGCTTTACCCAGCATTTTTTCCAATACATAGCTGTGGCAATTAATGAATAACCATCACGCTCGGTTGCACCAACCAAACGGTCAAGTTCACGTCTGCTTAGTAATAATTTACGATAACGCAGCGGGTCGCAAATAACATGGGTTGATGCACTATTTAAAGGCTGGATTGTGCTGCCTAATAAAAACGCTTCACCGTTTTTAAGATGAATATAAGTTTCAGAGATATTTACTTTACCTGCTCGGATACTTTTTACTTCCCAGCCTTGGAGTTCAATACCTGCTTCAAACTTGTCGTGTAAAAAATACTCGTGTCGCGCTTTTTTATTTAGCGCGATGGTATTACTTGTCGATTTTGATGAATTTTTCTTAGCCATAGTGCCCTATAATATACGTTATACGAGATGTTTTACATCGATTTTTTTAAATTATACATGCAAAAGCGAAGGATTCATTTAAGCGCGATGAAAGTTTGGGGAAACGCACAAAGCTTGCTAAAATTCCTGCACACAGTTGGGAGTGAGTATGCCACAAATAGAGAAAAGTGCGCTGGTTATGTACAGCACTAAAGAGATGTTTGATCTAGTCAATGATGTAGAAGCTTATTCGCAGTTTTTACCTAATTGTTCAGACTCAAAAATTATTAAGCAGCATGATAATAACATGACCGCCAGTTTAGAAATATCTAAAGCCGGTATAAAAAAATGGTTTACCACTGAAAATACGCTAATTGATGAGCAAACAGTGATGCTTCGCTTGGTCGATGGGCCTTTTAAAACCTTACAAGGTCGCTGGCATTTTCAGCAATTAGATGCGCATGCGTGCAAAGTGCATTTACAGCTAGACTTTGAATTTTCTAGTAAGTTAATAGAACTTGCGTTTGGTAAAATTTTTAATGATGTAGCTAAAAATATGGTGAGTGCCTTTACTCAACGAGCAAAAGCGGTATATGGAGAGCGTGCATGATCAATATTGAAATTGTGTTTGCGTTGCCAACGAAAGCAACCACGTTAAATATAGAAGTATTCCAAGGTACCACCGCAGAGCAAGCAGTGATCCAATCAGGTATTATTAAGAAGTGCCCTGAGATTGATGCAACCGCTTTAACTTTAGGTGTATGGAACAGAACGGTAAAGCTTAATCATGAGCTTAAAGACGGCGATAGAGTTGAAATTTACCGCCCATTAATTGCCGACCCTAAAGATGCCCGTAGAAAGCGCGCCGAAAAAGCCAAAGAAGAGGGCCGCGCAAATAAAGTAACCGGTGGCCGACCGTTAGATCGTTAGATACAAAAAAGGTGAGCCATGCTCACCTTTTTCAATTAAACCCAAATGGCTTATTGCTCTAAAGGGGTTGTAAAGTTTTCTGGTTGCTCATAGTCACCAGAGACCGTTACCAACTTTTCATTTTCAAAGTTTAATACTAATGATTTATATTGTTCATTAGCGCGCCCTTTATTAAAGCTGTAAACGTAACGCCAAGTATTTTTATCGAAGGCGTCTTCGGCAATCGGTCTGCCTAGTACATAAATTACTTGCTCGCGCGTCATATTAACGCGAAGCTTATCAACGTCTGATTGTTCTAAAAAGTTACCTTGAGGGATGTTGATTCTGTACACCCAGCTAGAACAACCTGCGGCTGAACTAAGCGTTAAAGCGACGATAAGCCAAAGAGAAAAAGTTTTTAACGACTGCATTGTTAGTTGTGATCCTTATTTTTTATAATCTGCATGATACCGATTAGTCACTCAAGGTAAAACCCTTTTGAGTAATTGTTTTTGTTTAGCGCGTTAAGGCGAGGTTTTGACCATTAATAATCAAAAAAGTTTAAACGATGAGTTGTGCAATAGTAAAAGTAAACCGGCTGTTTGGTCACTGTATATTGTGCAAACACGGCTTGGTCATTGGTATACCGGTATTACAGTTGATGTAGCGCGTCGTTTAGCAACGCACCAAGCGGGTAAAGGGGCAAAAAACCTCAAAGGGAAAGGACCGCTGGTGCTCATTCATCAGCAACAAGTTGGAACTAAAAGCGACGCAAGTAAATTAGAATATGCGATTAAAAAACTTCCACGGGCAAAAAAAGAGGCTTACGTTGCTGCTTTTAAAGGGGGACTGAATACCTCAGGGTTTGTCAAAAGCTGATTAATAAATGCCTCAATTAGCAATACTGCTTCTTGATAAAGAGCAGTATTAATATTTTCGAGCGTATCTTTTGCTGTGTGATGATAATTATCGGCGCCCATCGAAAAGTACACATACGGAATTTTCTGTTTAGCGAATGAATAATGGTCGCTGGCTCTGTGCCAGTCTATTTGTTTCGTGTTGGTGAGTCGACTCATTTTTCGTGATGAATAAACGGGCTTTAATTCGACACTCGTATTTTTTATTTGGCTAAATAGTGGAGTGAGTTGGTTTTTTAACGAACGACTTGTTAGCGCGTATAACCGCTTATGCGATTTTTTAATTGCCAACATATCTAAGTTAATATTTAAAGCAATAGGAGACTGGCGCATTGTTTTGGCAAAGTGCTCACTGCCGTGTAAACCGTTTTCTTCAGCGTCTGTTGCAACAAACATAAAACCATAGGATGATTGCATCTGTAAAGCGTTCGATAAGTATAGTAATGCGGCAACACCCGAGGCATTATCGTTAGCGCCAGGGTGTAATTTTCCGGCTTTTAGGCCTAAATGGTCGTAATGCGCTGTAATAACAATAACAGGCAAATTTTTTGCTGTTTTGGTCGCAACAATATTTACGCCTTGCGCCTTAGAAAACAGCCCTGATGGATAAGTAAAAGGTTGTTCTATAACCGTCAGTTGATGCTCTTTAAAGCGTGCTTTTAAATATTCTCTGGTGAGTAAAGCCGAGTGACTATTCGTTTTTCTGCCTGCTAATTTAGAGCTGGTTAGCGTTGTTAAATCAGTGAATAACTGCGGCTCAATCGGCTTTGAGAGTCCACTCCAACTTATAAAAAATACAATGCAGGTTAAGCTAAATAATTTAATAATGATTCGCCTTAACGATAAGTGATTTTAATGCGATGAGTTTATTATCATAGCGTTGTTTGTCATGTGTAAAGTCTGCTTTTTTTCTGGCTTTACGCAAATGAAATTCCGCCCTAGCTATATTATTTAACTCAAAGTAACTTCGCGCCAGTCCAAAGTGGCTTTCATGTAAGGTTGGTGACATAGCGTTCGCTTTTTTATAGTGGCTAATTGCGCCTTTAAAATTACCATTTACATACTCACTGTTACCAAGCGAGATATGATAGTAAGGATTTTCTTGGCGTTTTTTGTCAAGCTCAGCCAATAGCTTTTCGCCTTCGGCCACTCTATCTGTGAGTGTGTATAATAATGCTAAGTTACCTTGTGCAGTATTATTATCAGTATTTAAGGCAATAGCATAGCGATACATTTGCTCCGCTTGCTTTAAATCATCTAATTGTTTAAAGAGTACCCCTAAATTGCCCCAGCTAGCACTAAATGAAGCGTCCGTATTGATTGCTGCTTTGAAATAGCTAAACGCTAAATCATAGTGTTTATTTACCAGTGCCTCACCCCCTTTATTATTATAAAACATGGCGGTCACTCTTTTTTTTGAAAGCAATGAGGTTGCAAAACGGGCTTGTCGGCTATTGGGGTCAAAATCAATGATTAAACGCTTATTACGCTGATAAACAAGTGAGCTGTCTTTGAGTTTCGTTTTATTGTCTATGGCAAGGTTGATGTGCCCCGTGAGTAAATTAAATCCCTGATTTAGTGACCAATACTCCGGAATGTGTACTTTTTGAAAGCGAGCTTTAAGCCCTAAATGCTCAGCTAAACTATATGCTAAAATTGATAGTGACAAGCAATTGGCGTTTAAGTTTTGATAGCTCTGAGATGCGGTTTGTGTCGCGGTGGATTGATAAGATAAAGCGCTATCGCCATTTGTGAGTAAAAAACTAAGTAGGCTATACGCTATTTCATCAACTGATTTACTCGATTGCACGTAAGCATTTAATTGCTGTTTGAGGCTATCGTCGAGTTGAAATATTTGTTGCTCAGACTCTACAAGTTGCTGTTGTAATTGCATGGGAGGAGTAATAGTGGGGATTGGCACGCTTATATTGGCGTTATCTGTGGTGCTACAAGCACACAGAGCCAGCAGGCACACAATCAGTAAATAATGTTTACCTTGGAGAGCATTCATACACACCTCTGTACAAAAAACACACTTAAGTATAGTGGTTATTTTGTACAGAGGTTATTTTTTAATGTAACACTCTATTTAACGTTGCTGATTAAACGTAGCAACGAGTGCATCAAGTGTTTGTGCGCTGGTGGCTAAATCACGAATTGCTTGTTCTGTATTGATTTGTTCACTCATTGATTTATCACTGATCTCACTTATTTGCTCAATACTACGACCTACATCATTCACAACGCTACTTTGCTGTTCGGTGGCGGTGGCAATTAAGGTCGCCATATCGTTAATTTCATTGGCTGTTTCAGTAATGGTATTAAGTAACTCAACCGAGTTTTGCATTGCGCTTACGCTTTGTTGTGCTTTATCTTTTGATTGACCGATATCGCTGACAACGTCATCTGAAATATGAGTGAGCTCTTCAATCATTGATTGAATTTCAGTGGTCGATTGTGAGGTACGATTCGCCAGCGCTCTTACTTCATCAGCAACTACAGCAAAGCCTCGTCCATGTTCACCAGCACGAGCAGACTCAATGGCTGCATTAAGAGCCAGTAAGTTAGTTTGTTCAGATATACCTCTAATTGAATCCACAATACTAGCGATATCAATAGTCTTTTTAGAAAGCAAAGCAACTTGCTCGGTTATGCCGTCAATGTCGCTGGCAAGGGCTGAGATTGTCGTTTGGCTTTGTAAAACTTGTTGATGGCTTTGCTTGGTGTTATCGCGGCTATCGTTGGTTAACTTAGCTGCATTGGCAGCACTTTGCGCTATTTCTTGCACTGTAGCGCCCATTTCATTAATGGCTGCTGCAACTGAAATAGTTTGCTCTTTTTGCTTATCAAGCGCTAAAGAGTTTTGCTTGGCTTGCGAAAATACATGATCTGAGCTGTGGCGAATACCGTGGCTCTCATTAGCTACTTGCACAATAGCGGTTTCTATTTTTTCAATAAATTGATTAAAGCCGGTGGTTAAATTATTTAGCTCAGGTTGGGGAGAAGTTGGTAAGCGATAGGCTAAATTTGCATCGCCACGCCCTAAACGCGAAAATAACTCAGCCATTGTTGATAACGGTGAAGCTAAAGAGCGAGCTAATAAGTAACTGATCACGCTTGCGATTAGCGCAGTGATGATAGTGAAAGTGAATATTTGCCACTCTAGGGTATTTACACTAGAAAAGACTTCGCTTTTTGGGACTTGAGCTAATACAAATAAGTCAGTGTTTTTAATCGGTGTGGCTGCAATGAGTGTGGCTTGCCCGTTGATATTTACTTCCTCTAAAGCGAAGCCGTTTTTATTAAGTAATTTGTTATGAATATTAGCGCTGTAAATACTATCTATATTAACCTTAGCGACTTTGTCTGCATCTTTATGTAACTGAATTAATCCGTTTTTATCGGCAATAAACACAAACCCTGATTGCTCAATTTTAAATTGTTGTAGCAGCTTTTGCATATCTGTAATGCTTTTTGCTAAGCCTGCCAAGCCTAAACCATTAGGTTGTTGGTGGTTAACAAACATTTTTACATCGTTTTCTGACTCTTGATAAATACTAATTGAGTAAGGTTGCTTTGATTGTGTAAAAGCAAAAAACCATCCATCTGCGGCATCATTTTTTAAAACACGTAAAAAGCCATCTTGATTCCAATATTGTGCAGTGTTTTTATTCGCCCACGAAGCCGTGGCAAGATCGTATTGGTCAACCAAACGATTGAGCTCTTTAAGTAATAGCGTGTCGTTGTTGTTGCCAGCATTTGCCCAATCTAAAATAAAGGTATTTGCCGAAAGCTGCTGTGCTGCACCAAGAAGTTCATTGATCTCGCCACCAATATGATTACTGATTGTTTGCAATTTACTTGGCAGTTCAGATTCGATCATGCGTTGCTCAATAATATTCTTTGAGTTATGCAAAGACGTCAAACCAATTAATACAGCAACACAAATAGCAATAATGCTTCCAAGGGCTGTTATTTTTTGAGTAATAGAGAGATTTTGTATCGTCATGATAGTGCTTATATTTACAACTGAGGCAATGAGGGGAATTATTTTAGCACATTATTTATTTTCAGCTATTGATGATTAATTTGCACTTAAAAAAGCCCACAGCAAAATGCAAGTGGGCTTGGTTTCTAACAAGTGAAAGTTCTAGGGTTATAGAATTAAACTATTTTTTTCATTGCGGACATGTAGCCGCGTAATTTTGCGCCTACTTTCTCAACAGGGTGCTCACGTAGAGCCGTATTTATTTGAATTAAAGTTTGGTTATCAACTTGATTACTTTGCTCCTTTAAGCCTTTACCAATAACATCAGTATCAATACCTTGCATAAATTCTTGTAGAAGCGGCAAACAGGCATGGTTATATAAATAGCAGCCGTACTCAGCGGTATCTGAAATAGTGCGGTTCATTTCAAATAACTTTTTGCGTGCAATAGTATTGGCTATCAGCGGCGTTTCATGCAGTGACTCATAATAGGCAGATTCTGCAATAATACCGGCCGCTGTCATGGTTTCAAATGCCAGTTCTACACCCGCTTTTACCATTGCCACCATTAAAATACCGTGGTCAAAAAATTCTTGCTCAGCAATTTCTACATCGCCTGCAGGGGTTTTTTCAAAATGAGTTTCTGCAGTTTCAGCACGCCATTTTAGTAAGTTAGCGTCATCATTTGCCCAGTCTTCCATCATTACACGTGAAAATGTGCCATCGATAATGTCATCTTGGTGTTTGTTATAAAGAGGACGCATAATCACTTTAAGCTCTTCACTTAGCTCAAACGCTTTAACCTTTGCAGGGTTTGATAAGCGGTCAAGCATGTTTGTCACACCGCCATATTTAAGTGCTTCTGTGATCACTTCCCAGCCATATTGAATAAGCTTTGAGGCGTAACCGGCATCAATTCCTTTTTCAATCATTTTGTCAAAACATAAAATAGAGCCAGTTTGTAGCATGCCACATAAAATGGTTTGCTCGCCCATCAGATCAGATTTCACTTCAGCGATAAATGATGATTTAAGTACCCCCGCGCGATGACCACCTGTACCTGCTGCATAGGCTTTTGCTTGTGCCAAGCCATGGCCCTGAGGATCATTCTCTGGGTGAACCGCAATTAATGTAGGTACACCAAAGCCGCGTTTATACTCTTCACGTACTTCTGACCCCGGGCATTTTGGTGCAACCATAATAACGGTAATGTCTTCACGAACTTGCATGCCTTCTTCAACAATATTAAAGCCATGTGAATAGGCAAGGGTTGAGCCGTGTTTCATTAATGGCATGATGGCATTAACAACTGCAGTATGTTGTTTATCAGGTGTTAAGTTAAGTACTACATCGGCTGTTGGGATTAACTCTTCATATGTACCCACTTTAAAACCATTGTCAGATGCATTTAAGAATGACTGACGACGCTCAGAAATGGCTGAATCACGTAGTGTATAGGCTACATCTAAACCAGAATCACGTAAGTTTAAGCCTTGATTTAGGCCCTGTGCGCCACAGCCTACAATTACCAATTTTTTACCTTTAAGTGCAGCAACACCGTCGTTAAATTCGTCTGCGCCCATAAATTCACATTGTGCCAATTGCGCTAATTGTTCGCGTAAAGGTAAGCTATTAAAATAATTTGCCATGATAAGTTTCCTATTAATTCAGTTTGTTAGATGCATTGCTTTTGCTTTGCTTGGAATAACAATATGGAAAATCTTTTCTTGCGTAAAATGATATATTTGAATTAAAGTGTTTCATAATATGAAATACTGGTGTTGTTATGGATCATAAGCATTTAAATTACTTTTTGGCGTTGGCAAAAACGCTTCATTTCTCTCGTGCCAGTGAGTTATGCCACATAAGTGCGCCCACTTTAAGTCGTAATATTAAGCAGTTAGAAGATGAAGTAGGGGTGATGTTATTCCAGCGTGATAATCGCAGTGTAAAGCTTACCCGCGAAGGCGTTGCATTTAAGGAGTATGCCAGTGCAACACTTAGTCATTGGCAGCGGTTTAAAGCTAATTTAAACGAACCGCAACAACATATTTATGGCAATGTGAGCCTTTATTGCTCCGTTACCGCGTCTTACAGTTTTTTGCATCATATTTTAGAGCAACTGAGAGCTCAGCATCAGCATATTGAAATTACCTTAAATACGGGCGATCCCGCCTTGGCTATTAACCGAGTGTTAGATGGACATGAATCTATGGCCATTGCAGCCAGACCCAGTAAATTACCTGCACAAATTGCATTTGTAGATATTGGCTACTCGCCATTGGTATTAATTGCACCCACTATTCAATGTCCGATCACAGAAAAATTAGCCACTAGTAGCGAAACTATTGATTGGTCTGAGCTTGAATTTATTGTTGCTGAACAAGGATTTTCAAGACAAAGGTTGGAGCAGTGGTGGCGAAAAAATAATGTACAAGGAAAAATTTACGCGCAAGTGGCAGGGCATGAAGCTATGGTATCTATGGTGAGTTTAGGGTTAGGCGTGGCCATGATCCCAAAAATTGTACTCGATAATAGTCCGCTTAACGATAAGGTTCAGGTTTTAGAGTATAAAGGCGAGCCACCACAAGGGTTTAAAATTGGTTTGGCTGTATTACATAAAGAACTAAACGACCCTGCTATTAGTGCGCTTTGGAATATTGCACAAAATATGGGGGAAAACATAATATAGGCTTGTTGGATGATAAAAAACTGTTAATATAAACCGCTAATATTTATGTGTTTATTAACATCTTTGTTGTGATGTCTAAGAGTTTTAATTATGGATAATACGGTTTCACTTGCTCATTCTGCCCAGTGTTTAAAAAAAGCCATTCCGTTGATGGTTAAATACAAAATGCCTGTAACGCCAATAAATTATGCTATTTGGTACTGTTATGTACAGGGCGACAACCCACAACTAAACACAGAGCTTGATAAAGTCATCTCTTTGCACAATACGTGTTCAGCTCAAACCGCCCAAGAAATTTTTAATAAGCATATTAATGACGAAGAGCTTGCATTTTTTCAACAAATGTCTGAAAGGTTTCATGGCACCGTAGAGCAAATGCAGTTTGATCTTAGTGACTCCATTCAATATTCGAAAAGCTTTACTACCTCGTTAGTTGATTCACAAAATGAATTAAAAACGCTCTCTAGTATTAACTCATTTAATGAGATCCTTTCTTGCGTTGAGCGCCTAACTGACGAATCAATTGCGATGCAAGATTACGCCCGTGGATTCCAAACCAAATTAGCGCAAGCGTACAACGAAATTAAAGATTTAAAAGAAGCGCTTAGCGTGACCCAAGAAGCGGTTGATAAAGATTCCTTAACCGGATTATTTAATCGCGGTAAGTTTGATACAGACATTGTTGAGTTTTGTTTGAACGCCTCTTCACAAAATGAACACGGTAAATTAGCGGTGTTGATTATGTTCGATATTGATCATTTTAAACGTTTTAATGACGATTTTGGCCATCAAAAAGGCGATGAGGTACTCAAGCTAGTCGCTCAAAAAGTGCAAAATAGTGTACAAGAGCAATACAGAGCTTATCGTTTTGGTGGTGAAGAATTTTGTATTACGGGTTACTTTGAAAGCATTAATGATGCGATGGCATTTTGTAATCAGCTTCGTTTGAGCATTGCCAAATTGACGATTCGTAAAAAAGAAGACAGTAATAATAAACGTAATATTTCAGCCAGTTTCGGCATTGCTTTAATGGAACCCTTTAGTAAAAGCTGTTTATTAGTTGAAAAGGCAGACAGAGCACTTTATTTAGCTAAAACCCATGGTCGTAATCGGGTCGAAATAGCGGCCGATATGTAAACGTGTTCTGTTTGTATCAAATTTGTTAATGATTGTAACCCTCTAGAGCTTGTGTTCATACTACTTGCTACTATAGGGTCAAAGCCACTTTATAAACTAGCGATTAACTTCATGCGGTTCAATCTGAGAATAAACACATGCCTTTTATTAGTGCTATTAAGCACTAATGCGATTGCTCAGAAGCAGCAACATATATCCACTGATGAGCTTAACCTTAGTGTGAGTGTTGGTGTTGGGGTGATCACAAATCCTCTGTATGGTGCAGATAACATCCCCTTAGTTGTTATTCCGCAAGTGGCCTATTATGGTCAAAATTGGTTTTTTGATAATGGCCGCCTTGGTTATTCTTTTTTACAAAGCAAACAACATAACGTTAGTTTTGTGTCAGAAATTAACCCTGAGTCACGTTTTTTTATTGATTGGCATCCACAAAATATTTTCCCCTTTAAAACAACGTCTGAAAACGAGATATTAGAATCGCTACACACTGACTCACCTCGTCAAGTAAATATAAATAATATACAAAAAAGACGAGTCGCACTTGATGCTGGTATAAGCTATTTTTTTGTAAAGCAGCAGCAAGTATTTTCTGCGCAATTATTGCATGATGTAAACAGCGTTTATAATGGCTACAGGGGATCGTTTCAATGGCAATATCACCATGAGTTTAAGCAATTAACGTTAAAGTCGACGTTAGGCGTTAATTACAAATCAGCCCAACTAAATAACTATTTTTATGGTTTAAATAGCGCTGAATCTATTTACGGTGAAATAGAAGTTGGTAGTAGTTGGCAACCTTATGCTAAAATCGACGCCCGTTGGCCTGTAGATGGAGTCAACGCGCTTCGTTTTCATTTAGCCTATTATGATTATTCAGCAATGGATAGCAGCCCGCTTTTTGAACATGACTATTCAATGACCGCCTTTATAGGATTCGAACATACATTTTAATATGAAGTGTTTTATGTTGGTTGTGCTTGCAGCTTCATTTTTTAGCAACGCTAGCGTTGCAAAAGCCTCTTCACTTAACGTATCACCCAAAGTCTGTGTGGTTTCCGAACAACAAGAATTTTGTGATCTTGAGTTAAAATTTAAGTGGCAACTGTCAGCCGCTAGCGATGTATGTTTATACCAACAAGATACACAATTACAATGCTGGCAAGGTGTCAAAAAAGGCCAACTTAGTTATAAAGCGCGTGTTCAGGTGGAGACCATATACTCCCTGATTAATCCCCATACAGGTGTATCGTTAGCGAGTGTGCAAATAGAAGTGCAAACCGCATACGCTAAGAAAAAACATCGGCTACGCTCACCTTGGAGCTTTTTTTAATTTAGGAGCAGTAAATGCCAAAGATATTACTTGTTGAAGATGATTTAGGGTTGCAACAATTAACCAAAGACTATCTTGAGCATAATGGCTTAGAAGTTGACGTTTTAGAACGCGGTGACGAAGTGTTTCCTTATCTTAGTGAAAACCACGTCGACTTGATCATTTTAGATGTAATGTTGCCAGGAAAAGATGGCTTTAGCGTGTGTCGACAAGTACGCGATAAATACACTCTCCCTATTTTAATGCTAACAGCAAAGGGTGAAGACTTCGATCAAGTTATAGGCTTAGAACTCGGGGCTGATGACTACGTTATAAAACCGGCAGAGCCGCGTGTACTTCTTGCTCGAATTAGTGCATTGCTTCGCCGTGGACAGCCAAGTGTTAAAGCGATTGAAGAACTTCAATTTGGTGATTTATCAATAGATAAAACCAGCCGCATTGTAAAGCTAAGCGGTGTTGAAATTGTCCTGACTTCTCATGAATTTGAATTGTTGTGGTTATTGGCTTCAAATGCTGGTGAAGTGCTCAGTCGAGAGCATGTCCATCAACATATGATAGGGCGTGAGTACGACGGTCTAGACCGCACGGTGGATGTTCGTGTATCACGAATTCGTAAAAAGCTCGGTGATAACAGTGATAAACCATACCGTATTAAAACGGTGTGGGGGCAAGGCTATTTATTTGTATCAGATGCGTGGGATATGTAATAAATGCAAGGTATTAGGCTAGGTTAATGGGAAAGCTATTTATAAGCCTTTACGTGTATATTATTGTCTCTTTGTTTATTGTTAGTGGCGTTATAGAGCAGTTTTGGCCCTATGATGAATCTCAGCAAAGTGTATTGTTAGATGACGAATTTGGGCAGTCTTTATGGCTGCTTTCACAAACCCCAGATGGGCTTGAGCAGCTTAAACATAATTTTGATAGCCAAGTCATTGCCCAGCAAGATCTAGTGCTCCCACCTGAACAGCAAGCACAACTATTTCAAAACCATTACCTTTATTTATATGATAAACAGCAGCGTATCGTTTGGTATGTAACGCTAAATAATTCACAATTGCTACAAGTAGGCCCTGTGGGTGTTAAACACAGCAGCTCAGGGACTGTGTTACCGTATTTACTGGTGTTGTTTATTATAAGTTTACCAATAGGTTTGTGGAGCTTTTTGTTGTGGCGAGACTTTGCAAAGCTGAGTCATGCATGCGAGGCAGTGGGTGGCTCGCAAGACTTTCAATTAAGCGATAGCTCAAAGTCATTCTTCTTACCCATCACCGATACATTGCAAGTAATGCAGCAACGTATTGAGTTTTTACTGAGTGCTCAGCAAGAGCTCACCTCTTCTGTATCTCATGAATTTAGAACGCCATTAGCGCGGTTGAAGTTTGCTATTGCAATACTTGAGGATAAAACTCACGATACCAAAGCACAGCAGTATTTATCTGACATGCAAATGGATATTCATGAACTGGAGTCCTTGGTATCTGAAATGTTGGAATACGCCCGTTTAGATACACAGCAACCCAGTCTACAATTAGCCCCTTGCGATATCGTTGCATTAATTAAAACTAATATTGAAAAAGTAAACTTTGATACCCGTATTAAACTAACAACAACGCTCCCCACTCAATTTATTTACTTATGCGATAGTCATTTTATGTCGCGGGTGCTGCAAAACTTAATCAGTAATGCACTTAAACATGCCTCGAAAAGTGTACATATTAGTTTAAGTACTGCCGATGAAAAGTTACTGCTAGTGGTTGAAGATGATGGCCCCGGCATTGCCTTCTCTGAGCGCGAAAAAGTATTTAAGCCGTTTACACGCTTAGATAAAAGTCGTGATAAAAAAACCGGTGGGTTTGGGTTAGGGCTGGCGATAGTGAGTAAAATTGTGTCATGGCATAAAGGGCAGTGCACGATTGAAGACTCTACACTGGGTGGGGTTAAGTTTATTATTAGCTTAGACTAGTAAATTCCACACAATAAAAAAGCGCCGTAAAGGCGCTTTTTTGCGGTTTAAAACCAAAAAATCAACAAGTAGCAAATAGATAGACAGGCCACTTATAGAAAAGTTCTATTTTATTTACTATTTTTTTCTAGTAATGGCATCAACATTTGCTCTAAACCATTAAGCTTCACTTCGTACATCATTGCAAGTTGAGAGCCGAGCTTGCTATCAGGAAAGCCTTGCTGTTTAAACCACACTAAATAAGGCTCAGGCAGCAAAAGTAAGGGGCGTCCCGCATATTTACCAAACGGCATAATGGTATTAATGGCGACTTTAAGTTGTTGAGGATCCATTATTGACATCTTTTATGAGTAGAGGTGTTAAGTGTAAGGGATAATAAAGAAATAAAATAGGCTGTAACGGGCAAGTAACAGCCTATTGATAGAGGGAGTAGGCCCTCTAATTTGAGAATCTTATTGGTTAATTAAAAGCAAGGGGTCCAGTTGTGTATATTTTTATTTAAATACACACTTAGGTATTAGCTTTACTAAACCAACACAGACATTTTACCTTATTTTTAAACCAATAAAATACGCAGATGTAAAGGAATGTAAATGCAATCTATTTGCATCTAAACCCTATTAAGGAAACAGGGTTTGCTTTACATGCTCTGCAAAACCGCTACCTGCTTCTAAGTAAAAGTTGTAAGTAGAGTCTATTCCCATTTCTTCTAATTCTTTTTGCTGATCGGGGTAGTTGGCAATCGCCGTTACTTGTCCTTTATAACCCGATGCTTGTAATTGCTCTAAGGCAAAAATATTTTGCATGTGCTTAGGCATAGCTAGCATTACCATTTCAACGTGGGAGTGGTTAACACGTTGCCAAAAATCAGGATCGGTGGCATCGGCAATTAATACTCGGCGACCTCGCTTTACATGCTTATCAACTACCTCAGGCTTAATATCAATACCTGCAACAACATCCGGATGAGTTGCGTTTATTGTTTCATAGGCACCTGTGCCAATTCTACCCATGCCAAAAATAACAATTTTTGTGTCATTTAAGTTTACTGGGAGCTCTTCAGCTAAGCGGGTTTTGCTTTCAAACTTTAATAAAAAGCGTTCAATTTTAACGTATAGCTCGTTAGAGCGTTTATTTAAAGGAGAGGCAATTACAAAGGTGATCGACACCGCAATCGCAATAACAGCAAGCCACTCAGAGGTAACCATGCCGGTAGATGCGGCAACTGCACACACAATCAAACCAAATTCGCTAAAGTTAGCTAGGCTAAATGCTGTTAACAAAGAGGTACGCGCACGAAGTTTAAATAGGTTGGTTAGTATGTAATAGAGCAGGGTTTTAATTGGAATAATTAATACCAGCACTAAAGCGACGACTAAGGAGTGGGCAGTAAGCTCTGCACTTAAACCAATGCTTAGGAAAAAGCCAACTAGCAATATATCTTTTAGGCTAAGCAATGACTTAGACAATTCACCGGCTTTTTTGTGTGGTGCGAACATCATACCTACAATCAAAGCACCTAAATCACCTTTGAGACCTGCAAATTCAAAGGCGTTATAACCTGCTACTAAGGCAAAGAAAAACCCAAATAGCGGCAGTAACTCACCATGTTTAGAGCGGTTTAACACCCAGTACATAACAGGGCGAAATAAAGGTAAGGCAATAATTAACCCTAAGGCCCAAATATTCGGCAACTTACCGGTACTGACCGCTAAAAATATAACCGCAAATATATCCTGCATAACTAAAATGCCAATGGCTATTTTACCGTGCAGGCTTGCCATTTCACCGCGCTCTTCAAGGACTTTTACCGCAAATACGGTGCTTGAAAAGCTCAGAGCAAAACCAACTAACAGCGCACTTTGCCAGCTTAAATCGACGAATAATGGCAGTGCAAAAACACCCAGTAGTAGCATAAAGCCACTAAATAAAGCGCTGCTTAGAATAATATGTAAGGTGGCCGGAGCCCAGACTTGAGGTTTTATTAAATTTGAAATTTTAAGCTTGAGGCCAATACTAAAAAGTAGCAGTGTAACCCCTAAAGATGCAATTGTTTCCAGCAATTCCGTGCTTTTATAACCCGCTAAATTAAGAATAAATCCAGCCATAAGAAAGCCGATAAGTGGCGGCAATTTTAGCTGGTATATACCAAAACCGCAGACGAAGGCGGTAGCAAAATAAATTAGTTCCATAGTTATTAATACCACTTTTTTAGGCACTGTAGTGTAGCGAAAAACAATGCTTATTGACAATTAATCTACTTATTTAACGCAGTTAGTTACGTGATAGTGAGTATTTATCAAATGATTGCTACTGTCAGTTTATGCAGAGGTAAAGTAGCTTCAATGTATAAAAAATGCACATATATGGCTAGTTTTATGGTAAACAGCATGTAAATAGCAGTTTTTCGCTGACAAGAGCTTTTAAATGTGGTTAAGATGCCATAACGAAGGAGTTTAAGCGTAAGCAAACATTAGAGTTGCTTAGCTTAAGGAGAAAATATGTTTAAAAAGATTTTAGCATCGGTAGGCATTGGTGCCGCCAAAGTAGATACTATTTTAGAGACCGAGCATCTTCAGCCGGGGCAATTATTTAACGCGCAAATTGTAATTACTGCAGGTGATGTGAGCCAAGAAATTACCGGTTTAGACTTAATGTTAGTTACCCGTGTCAAAGTGGCGAGTGAAGACGGTGATTATTTCACTAATCATGTGATTGACCAGTGGCGCATTACCGATATTGGTATTATTGAGCCCGGTGAAGTAAGAACTATTCCGTTTGAAGCTCGTTTACACTCAGAAACGCCTATAACTGAAATTAATGCAGGTTATAATCAATCTTATGTATGGTTAGAAACAGGCCTTGATATTGACCTTGCGCTTGATCCAACAGATAAAGACCATTTACACATTTATCCTAATGAAGCGGTTAAAACATGCATGCAAGCGATGGAAAAGCTTGGTTTTAGTTTAGTTAAAGCCGATGTAGAACAAGGCCATTTACGTGCCCCTACTTTTCAATCTGTATCGGGATGTTATCAAGAGCTTGAGTATCAGCCTAATAGTCGCAGTTTGTTTGGCATAAAAGAAATTGAGTTGTCATTTATTCCTGAAGCGCATAAAACCCATGTATTGATTGAATTAGACAGAGCGTTTAGAAGTGATGGCTATGTTGATTTAACCATAGAGCATGACCATGTTAATTTATCGCAGTTATGTGATCAGTTAGAGCGATTATTCGCTTAATCGCTTTAGGGGCTTACTTTAGGTAAGCCCCTGCAATAAAAAAGGTGTTTAAATGGCGTTTAAATGTGAGCCATTCTCTGCGCTCGACTCCCAAACCCTGTTTTCAATCATGCGTGTACGTGTCGACGTATTCGTTGTAGAACAAGCATGTCCTTACCCCGAACTTGATGATCACGATATCGCAGACTCTACACGTCATGTCTATTTACTTGATGGGCTATCGGTGCATGCCTATGCCCGTTGTTATGAAAAAGATGCTCAGTACAGTGCGATAGGGCGTGTATTGGTTGCTCAATCACAGCGAAGTTCTGGATTAGGCAAACAGTTAGTCAATGAAGCAATAGCTTGCTGTAAGGCGCAATGGCCGACTCGCGATATTTATATTGGCGCACAAACCTACCTACTGAATTTTTATCGCTCATTCGGTTTTGAATGTGTTGGTGATGAATATATAGAAGATGGCATACCCCATCAGGATATGATTTTAAAGCAGTAGTATTGCTCCACTAAAAAGGCCCACTGATGTGGGCCTTTTTTATGCATCTTTTAACTAGCTTAGTAGGGAATGTAAGAATACTAAGCTAATGGCAATAGGGCATACAAACTTAGTATACCAAGGCCATATCTTCCAAAATAACGTATTATGCACCTCAGGGTTACCTTGTTGAATCGCTTTTAGTAGTGACGATCTGTACCAGATCCAACCTACAAATATACAGCACATAAGCCCTAATAAAGGTTGTGCAACTTTGGTTGTTAGGGTGATCACTAAGCCAAATAAAGTGCCTAGGTTACACACTATGGTAATGCTCACAATGGCAATTAATGCGCCTATTAACCACGTTGCTTGAACACGTTTCATCGCAAAGCGCTCTACCGTGTACGACACTGGCGCTTCTAACATGGAAATAGATGAAGTTAGTGCGGCAATACTCATCAATGCAAAAAAAGCAAAGCCAACAAATAAACCTACACCACCCATGCCATCAAATAAGGCAGGCAATACCTGAAATACGAGAGTATCTTCAGAGAGAAGTTTACCTGTAGTTGAAGAGAATATTTCAACACCTTGCGCTTGTGCCACGTACATAGCAGGGATGATCAATAAACCCGCTACAAACGCTATAAACACATCAATTAAGGTTACATACGCGCCAAGGGACACAAGGTTTTCTTTTTTACTGATATATGAGCCATATATAATCATCACACTGGTGCCCAGTGACAGTGAAAAGAAAGCTTGGCCTAAGGCACTCACTAACAATGTAGGGTCAAAAATAGAAGAAAAGTCAGGGACTAAGTAAGCTTTTAACCCCTCAATAGCGCCTTCTTGAGTCATCACGTAGGCAATTAAGGCAAACAAAATACCGAGCAGAGCGGGCATTAAGCGTTTAGACCATTTTTCAATGCCGTTTTCTACACCGCGGCTGATAATAGCAACAGTTAAAATAATAAATAAAACAGTGAAAAGAATATTACGAGTAAGCGACTGCTCACTTAACCATAAAGAGGCGGCATCAGCGCCTACTAATGTGGTTACCGGTTCTAAAGTGGCACTTAACATCCAACCGGCAACAATGGCATAAAAACTTAAAATAAATCCAGCACATAAAATACCACCAAAACCGACAGCAAAGGCAAATTGCTTTTGCCATGGTCGCGTGGTTAATTTAGTTAATGAAGAAACCGCGTTAGCTTGCCCATGGCGACCTATCATCAGTTCTGCCATTAAAGCGGGGTAGGCTAAAAAGAAAGCCAGTACTAAATACGCGACTAAAAATGCAGCGCCCCCATTACTTGCTGTTTGAGTCGGAAAACCCCAAATATTACCCAAGCCAACAGCTGATCCTGCCGCAGCCATTATAAAACCAAAGCGGGAGCTAAACTCACCTCTTACTGCACTCATATTATTCTGCTTCTCTATTTTTTCGACGCCGTGACAATCTACTGGAATTATAATTAAATAAAAAGTGCTTATTTGTCTCTGTTGCACAATTATTGCGTTTTATTTAGCTGTATAAATAACACGTGCGTATTTTGATTATAAATAGCACAATTTTTTTAATTATATTTCGTTAATCAGCTGTATTGAGCATCTTTGCATTGTTGATTAATGTTCAAACTGAGCGATGGTTAATGTGAAACAGGCGCCTGAGAGTCGTTCACTTTTACTCACTTTTATGGTGCCATGATGCCAATCGGCAACTTTGGCGACGATTGCTAACCCCAAGCCATAACTATTATCACTGCGATTACGGTGGCTGCGTTCACGAAAAAATGGGCTAAATACTTTATGATTATTTTCTTGAGCAATGCCTGGTCCGTCGTCGGCGATGTTCACCACCAGAAAACGTTCTTGTACTGAAGCGGTTACTTGAATGCTGTGATTTGCAAAGTCGCAGGCATTATTAATTAAGTTGGTGATTGCTCTTGCCAGCCAATGTAAGTCAGCATAAACGGTATGATCATCACATTCTAAAGAGATATTAAGCGAGCGAGAGGTTATTCTAGGCTCAAGTTGCAATACAATATCACTTAGGTATTGTTTAAGGTTTGCTGATGAGTAAGTAAGCTTATTCGCATTTTGCTCTAAAGTAGCAAACGTTAAATAGCTTTTTAGCATTGACTCCATATGGTCTAAGTCGGTTTCCATGCGAGTTAAATAATGCTTTATTTTACTCTCGTCATGACTATCAAGAGCGGCGTCGACACCAAAGCGTAAGCAAGCAATTGGAGTTCTAATATCATGCGATAAGCTGGAGGCCATTAGCTTGTTTTCAGCAACTAGCTTTTCAATTTGACTCGCCATACGGTTAAAGGTCAGTTCCACATCTTTTATATAGGTAAATCGAGAGGGGGTAATACGCGCTTTAACATTACCAGATGCAAATTGCTTTGCTGCTTCGTTTAACACCGTAAGGCGCTTTGCTAAAGGGGTAATAATAAAACCCATAAAAACACATAAGCCAGTGTAAAATAATAGCGTTAAAATAATATCGTTTCGTTGTGTGGCCTCATAGGGTTTATCTAAACGCATGGTTAAATGATAAGGACTTAACTCATCATTTGTGTAGAGCATATAAAAGCCTTGCTCGTCTTCGAGTATTAATCCGCCTTGGGTTTGCATTTTATCTAATAGCGCTAAGGGCAGTGCCAGAGACTGATTTAATTTGTAGTTAAGTATAAGGTCAAAGTCAGCGGCGAGCTTTGTTACTTGTTGCGGGCGAGCATCGGGTTTAAGCGCTGTGAGCTGTTTACTTAACCCGACAATAATCTGGCTTTGAACGCTAAACTCATCCAAAGGCGCATGCGCTTGTTGGCTAAATGCATCAATAAGCCAACCTAAAACAATAATTGAAAGCAGCGCACTGCCTAGTAGTGAAATATAAAACTTTTTCATTGATGCTATTCCATAATAGGCTGGGAGTATTGAAGTGACTTTTATTACTATCGCGCTAATTATTTTAAGCACTCAGGCATTAAAACTTACCACGCTGTAGTCACAAACAAATAACCACGTCCCCAAATGGTTTTAATTTTTTCTGGTTTTTGTGGGTCATCATTAAACTTTTTACGCAAGGCAGAAATAAGCACATCAACGCTTCTATCTAAGCCATCATATTCCCTGCCTTTGGTTGCTTTAAACACCGCATCGCGGGAAACAACTTGTCCAGCATTACTGGCTAAGTAATGCAGTAATAAATACTCTGCGCTTGAAATGTTCACATCCTGTTGGTTAAGGGTAACGTTGCGTGACTCGGTATTAATACTTAATTGACCGATATTGATCATATTTGCTTGATCATCGGTTTTAGGCGTGTCGCTACTGTAGCGCAAGGCAGATTTAATGCGTGCAAGCAATGCGCGAGGGCGTACTGGTTTTATTATATAATCTGTGGCACCGACTTCTAGCCCAATGACTTCATCCATTTCTTCATCGCGGGCAGTAAGCATTATAATTGGGGCATGATAAAAGCTACGTAGCTCACGACATACACTAATACCATCAAGCCCTGGCAGCATGATGTCGAGTAAAATAAGTTGTGGGTTTAAACGTTTTACTTGGCTTATTACCTCATCACCTCGATAACATACATGTACAACATAGCCTTGCTCTGTTAAATACTCAGTGACCCACTGTGCAAGAGAAATATCATCTTCAACCAGTAAAATAGTACCGTAATTATCCATAAGCTTTCTTCGCATACCTAAATGATGTTTAGCTATCATAATGTTTATAGTGTGTGACTAAAATAACCGCCAACGCCGCTTTTTTTGCCTATTTTGATACACCCATTGTAATTTTACTTCTGTGACGGCAATGACTTGTGATGTATTACTGTCAAATAGTTCAAACGAAATACTTTGCGTTGAGTCAAAGGCATAATTAAACGAACCTTGTCGCTGTTTAAGCCAGCACTGCATAATGTACTTTGAGGTGGCATCGCGTAGACAATAATTTCCCACTTCTACTTGCTGCCATGACAAAACAACATCGGCGTAACAGTGACGTCCTTCACGTAAGGCCACACAGGTATCAGGTACTGCACTCAATTGAGCGGGTATTTGCACTGGGGCTGCCAGCAAAGAGCCTGAATAACTAAACAATAAACAGTAAAAAAATCTAAAGTACATAACGCACGCCTACCTTGGCTTTGTGTTGATATCCTTGGGAAATAATTGGGCTGTCATCAATTTCTTTTGAAAACCACGTCGTTAACCAGCCTGCTAAAAAGACCCAATCTTGATTAATGGGATATTCAGCATGAAATTCAAACATAATACTGGTACTGGCATTGGTTTGATAAATAGGGCGAGTTGCGTTTGCTTCATCGCTATCAATACCAAAATAATAGTTTGTAAAATCTGCAGAGTAGGCACTTAGGCCAATACCAGAGCGAAACTCCCAATTACGCCAAGGCTGAATATGACTAAAAAATACGTTTGCCACCCAGCCATTATGAGCACCAGATATATCATGTAAGTATTCAAGGGAAATTTGTGAGTTTTCAAATCGACGTGTTAATCGAAGGCCAGTATCAAAATCATAGTTACGTTTTTTGATACCGCGCAGTGGCTCAATAATGCCATCGTTATAAATACCTAAGCCTTGTTCGTCAAACCCGGCTTGCGAATTAGTACCTAATAAATCAAGGCCCCAATCGTATTTGTTAATTAAGCTATAGCCTAAAACAAGTCCACCGCTGAGTTGATTATGATCAAAATCAAGGTAAAAATTATCGTAAGAAACCGCAAGGCTTAAATCTAACTCGGCGCCAACATCATAAGAATTCATGCCCACCAAATAAGAATCTTCTATGTAATAACCTGCTCCCGCACTCCAGTCCCAGGCAAACCCTGTAGTGGGTTCCAATGTGTTATCGGCATAGTAAC
The DNA here is from genome assembly GCF_030407915.1 of Pseudoalteromonas sp. APC 3250. NCBI lineage: Bacteria > Pseudomonadati > Pseudomonadota > Gammaproteobacteria > Alteromonadales > Pseudoalteromonadaceae > Pseudoalteromonas > Pseudoalteromonas sp. APC 3250. The sequence continues at coordinate 145,601 of NZ_JASDCM010000006.1, read as the reverse complement.
GATTGCTTGCTGTGCTCTGGCCACTAAAAATGAGCGCAAACAATAAGGCTGCACAACGGAAAAAATGTCTTTGTGGGAAATGCTTCATCCTTGGAACCTAAATTAGAGTTTGCTAAAGAGGCTAGGGTCTGTTGACCTTTGCGGATTAAAATTTGTTCAAACTAGGGGCGGTTTAATCGCGGCGCGAGGTTTGTAACCTAGTGGGCTAAGTCAAAACCGAGCAACAAAGAGTAAATCGCCCCTAGGCAGAACCCTTCGGGCAGCGCCTGTTTGGCATTGATGCTGCGTTATCGGCTATTTATGGGGAATAACCACACCACATAGGCGCTGCCTTGCCTAAATACCAAACAGACTGCTGCAAATTTAACCTTGAAAGGTCAACAGACCCTAGTATATTGTCAAACTCTTGGCTAAATCTGTAAAAAAATGTAGCGGTCGTCCTGCAACTACTGAACCTTAATTTTATCGATAAGTATACTGCTTAAGTAAAATTGCATCATGGGAGTTAATGCGCTGATCTCAGTACGTGTACATGGCCCATTTAATTTAGTTAAACGACTCAGTTTAGTAATGGTTTTATAAGCAGGGGCCGTTACTTCATTTTTAAGTTCAGCACGCTTAAGCCGAGCCTGTTCGGTATTATGTTTATGAATAAACGCAACAACTTCTAACTCGTTAGTGATCTTTTTTTCTTCAGTAAAGCTATAGGTTAGGGGCTCACGGTGAAAGCTTGCACTATCTATTGATGATTTGGCAAACCACACTACATCTCCCGATGCTTTGTGTGTAAGGCGCATACTAACTTGTGCCAGTATATTTGCGCATTGTTGAGAAGGGAATTGCTGTGCTACTTTTGAAAACAATGAATAAGGTTTTTCTGGCTGCGCTAGGATGTACTTAGCATCATCTATAAACTCAAGGTCAACTTGATGAATAGCTAACGTGTAATCACTGTTATCGGTTGTGGTAACTTTTAGTTGTTTATCGTTAAGTGCTTGGCTAATTTGAGATACTAATGTGTCGGTGACACTTGCACGGTCTACTATCACTCTGACAGTCTGATTTTTTTTAATGTTATGTGCAGGTAATTGCACCGATTTTACTTTCGGTGAAGCATGCTCGGTTTCATATTTAAGTTGGTAAGTTTGACTCTTAAGCAAAGGTTTTGCAGGCATTGCTAAAGGTTCTGCAGGCTGCTTAACTACGGCACAACCTGAAGCTAATACAATAAAAAGTGATACAACTAAAAAACGCATAAATATTTTACATCCACTCAAAAGCCATTAATCGAACATATTGTACGTTAGTCCGAGCAAAAGTTCATGATATTATAGAGGCTGATTATGACTAAAAAAGAAAAATTAGCTAAGAATGAAGTATTTTAACTCCTTACCCTTTTATTTTTTTGCTTTATGTATTTTAGGGACGCATTTACAGGCAAGCGCAAGCACAGATCCTGACTGGGAAGCTTTTGTTAAAAATTATGGACGCTACGTAGAAAAAAAACTAAAAGTAAAAAAGATTCCGGGCGGAGCGCTTTCCATCGTCAACGCACAAGCGCGTGACTATATTCATACAATGGGGCATACCAAAGTGCGCAGTGGGCAAAAAATTAATCCACACACTCGGTTTCGTTTGGCCTCAGTATCTAAAACGTTTGCAGGGTCGTTAGCGGCAAAACTTGCAAATGAAGAACAACTTAATTTGTATTTTCCTGTTAGTCATTACATTCCTGAATTTAAACAAACCGACTACAAAGATGATTTAAAGGTTTTTCATATTTTAAGCCATTCTAGTGGGCTAGTACCGAATGCATACGATAATTTAATCGAATCGCGAATGGGGTATAGCGATATTGTAGAAAAGCTATTAAGTGTAAAACCCATATGCGAACCCGGTGACTGTTATGGCTATCAAAATGTCATGTTTAGTTTAATTGATGACGTGATTTTAAAAAGCACCAACAAAACTTATACTCAGTGGCTCAATGACGCATTTTTTATCCCTCTAAAAATGAACGATGCAAGCTTAGGCTACGATGCCATGGTGCAAGATAGTAACTACGCACACCCTCATGTGCGTGGGAAAAAGCGTTGGTACAGTGCCCGTTTGAAAAAGAATTATTATAAAGTCGCTCCGGCAGCTGGGGTAAACGCAAGTGCGTCAGATATGGCTATTTGGTTAAATGCGCAATTAGGGCAATATCCATCGGTATTATCCTTAGAAGCATTGGCCACGCAAACGCGTCCTTATACACATACTAAAAAAGAACGCTACAGACGAGTATGGCGAGAGCACATGAACGAAGCCTACTATGGGCTAGGCTGGCGTGTGTATGATTATGATGATGAAACGCTTTATTACCACAGTGGTTGGGTGCAAGGCTACCGCAGTGACTTAGTGGTTTTTCCGCACTTAAATGTAGGCTTTAGTTTGATTTTAAATGCAGAAACTGGACTCATTAATGAGCTTACTACTGAGTTTATAAATCGCCTATTAGCATATAAACGAGAGAAGCAATAATGAACGCCCACATAAAAACATTGTTAATAGCATTATTACTTATTTGCCAACCCGCCTTTTCTGCCCCTGAACAGGTTTACTTGTTTCGACATAGCGAAAAACAAACAGGGGAAAATCCATTTCTAACTGCCCAAGGCCAAGCGCGTGCTGAGCACTTGGTTTCGTTAGTTAACACCTATCCAAACATAACGTTATTCAGCAGTAACTATAACCGTACCCTAAACACGGCAGCGCCATTAGCCGCGTATTATAATATTAAAGTTATTACCTATGATGCTGCTGATCTAATGACATTGAAAAAACAATTATTAGCACAAAATGGCGTTGTGGTAGTAATAGGGCATAGTAATACCACACCGCAGTTGGCTTCATTATTGAGTAACCAAGCTATTGAAAGTATGGATGAGAGTCAGTACGGGCATTATTATTTAGTGAGTAAACTAGAAAATAATAGTTATGAAGTTAAAACGCTGACAATGGGTTTTTAAGCAGGCATAAAAAAACCAGCAATGGCTGGTTTTTTTGTTTTACCTTTAAATGGCCTTATTAGCCACGAGGTAATTGAATTTTTTTCTCAGGGCTTTGACGATAAAGCACAATCGTATGACCGATAGTCTGTAATTTAGTAGCCCCTGTTTCGCGAACAATAGCATCAAAAATAAGCTTTTTGGTTTCACGATCGTCTGTTGGCACCTTCACTTTAATTAATTCGTGAATTTCTAGTGCGCTTTGGATTTCAACTACTACGCCTTCGGTTAAACCGTTAGAACCTAGTAAAACTACAGGCTTAAGGCTATGCGCCTGACCTTTTAAAAACTGCTTTTGTTTGTTTGATAATGTCATGATATTACAAATTTTGCTGAATATGGCTTGAATTAAGGGTATTCTAACGCCATCTAGAGAATATTACTAATTAGTTGCGTGTTAATTTATGACAAATAAAAAACAGTCAGCCAGTTCACAACGTTGGCTTAAAGAACATTTTGATGATAAATATGTTCAAGAAGCGCAAAAAAAAGGCTGGCGCTCTCGAGCTGTTTTCAAATTAGACGAAATCCAAAACAAAGATAAGTTATTGCGCCCAGCGATGACTGTTGTTGATTTAGGCGCAGCCCCAGGGAGTTGGTCACAATACTTAGCTGAAAAAGTGGGTGACAAAGGCCAAGTGGTTGCGTGTGATATTTTACCTATGGACTCTTTAGCGGGCGTTGACTTTTTACAAGGCGATTTTCGTGAAGAAGCGGTACTTGATGCATTGTTAAAACGCATTGATGGTAAAAATGTAGATGTGGTATTGTCTGATATGGCACCTAACATGAGTGGCAATAACTCGGTTGATCAGGCAGGCAGCATGTACTTGGTTGAGCTTGCACTTGATATGTGCAACCAAGTTTTAAAGAAAAATGGCGCGTTTATTGTTAAAGTATTCCAAGGTGAAGGCTTTGATCAATATTTGCAAGATGTACGTAATAGTTTTAAAGCAGTGAAGATACGTAAACCGGATGCCTCGCGTCCCCGTTCTCGGGAAGTATATATAGTAGCGACTGGATACAAACTGTAGTACAGTTGCTTGGCGTTTAGTTGAATTTAAATTAATTGGATACAAGAGGTTAACCCCTTGAGCGATATGGCGAAAAATCTAATACTCTGGCTGGTTATTGCAGTAGTGCTTATGTCAGTATTTCAGAGCTTTAATGGCGGCGATCAAGTTGATCGTCAAACAAGTTACAGTCAATTTGTAAAAGACGCCCGTAGCGGCTCTATACAAGAAGTGTCCATTGAAAGTGGTAGTGGCACAATTACTGGTATAAAAAATAGTGGCGAGCGTTTTCAAACCATTATGCCTATTTATGACAAAGACATTTTAAATGATTTGTTAAAAAGCGATGTGAACGTTAAAGGTGTTAAACCTGAAGAACAATCATTTTTAGCAAGCATTTTTATTTCTTGGTTCCCTATGATCCTGCTTATTGGTGTGTGGATTTTCTTCATGCGTCAGATGCAAGGTGGCGGTGGCAAAGGCGCCATGTCATTTGGTAAAAGTAAAGCCCGCTTAATGAGTGAAGATCAAGTCAAAACGACCTTTGCTGATGTAGCTGGTTGTGATGAAGCCAAAGACGATGTAACCGAGCTGGTGGACTTTTTACGTGACCCTTCTAAGTTTCAAAAATTAGGCGGTAGTATTCCTAAAGGCGTACTTATGGTCGGTCCTCCAGGTACAGGTAAAACATTACTTGCTAAGGCTGTTGCTGGTGAAGCAAAAGTACCGTTCTTTACTATTTCGGGTTCTGACTTTGTTGAAATGTTTGTAGGTGTAGGTGCATCACGTGTACGTGACATGTTCGAACAAGCTAAAAAAGCAGCTCCTTGTATTATCTTTATCGATGAAATTGATGCGGTAGGGCGTAAACGTGGCGCTGGTATGGGGGGCGGCCATGATGAACGTGAGCAAACTCTAAACCAAATGCTTGTTGAAATGGATGGCTTTGAAGGTAATGAAGGTATCATCGTTATTGCTGCGACAAACCGCCCTGACGTACTAGACCCTGCGTTACTTCGTCCTGGTCGTTTTGACCGTCAAGTAGTGGTCGGTTTACCTGATATTCGTGGTCGTGAACAAATTCTCAAAGTACATATGCGTAAAGTGCCATTAGGCGATAACGTTGAAGCGGCCGTGATTGCACGTGGTACACCAGGATTCTCGGGTGCTGATCTCGCTAACCTTGTAAATGAAGCGGCTTTGTATGCTGCACGTGGCAATAAACGTGTTGTTAGTATGGCTGAATTCGACGCTGCGAAAGATAAAATCATGATGGGCGCTGAGCGCAAGACCATGGTTATGAGTGAGCAAGAGAAAGAAATGACGGCTTACCATGAAGCTGGCCACGCAATTGTAGGTCGTATGGTGCCAGAGCACGACCCGGTTTATAAAGTATCTATTATCCCACGTGGCCGAGCGCTAGGTGTGACTATGTATTTACCAGAACAAGATCGTGTTAGTCACTCTAAAGAGCTTTTAGAATCAATGATTTCAAGCCTTTACGGTGGTCGTATTGCTGAGGCAATCATTTATGGTGAAGACAAAGTAACCACGGGTGCAAGCAATGACATTGAACGTGCCACTGATATTGCGCGTAAGATGGTGACTCAGTGGGGCTTAAGCGAAAAGTTAGGTCCATTACTTTATGCTGAAGATCAAAGTGAGATGTACATGGGTGGCGGTGGTGGTCGCTCTATGAGCATGTCTGATGAGACGGCGAAAGTAATTGATGCAGAAGTACGTTTATTCTCAGACCGCAACTATCAACGTGCAGAATCAATATTGAAAGAAAACATTGATATTCTGCATGCAATGAAAGATGCACTAATGAAGTATGAAACCATTGATGCGAAGCAAATTGATGATTTAATGGCTCGTCAGCCTGTACGTGAACCACGTGATGCGCATGACCGTCATGAAGCTAAACCAGAAAAAGAAGATGTTTCTAAAGACAAACCAGTTGATGAAGTACAAAAACCAGCTGATGAATCTAAAAAAGATGAAACAAACCTTGATGATAAAGCTGAATAATCGTTAAAATAACGTATCCAAAAGCCCCGAAGTTCGGGGCTTTTTTGTATCAGTTTGATGTAAATAACTAAAATTATCACATATTAAGGTTAGCGATGAATAATAAAATTAACCTTGCGCGCGGCCGAACGCTTGATTTTGCAGAGCCTGTGATTATGGGGATCGTGAATGTTACCCCTGATTCATTTTCTGATGGCGGTCAGTTCTTAAATACAACTGCCGCGCTGAGTCATGCGATGCAATTACTTGATGATGGTGCGACCATTTTAGATATCGGTGGCGAGTCAACACGCCCAGGCGCACCTGATGTTAGCCTTGAAGATGAGCTAAAGCGTGTTATTCCTATTATTAAAGCTATTCGTGAGCAAAGTGACTGCGTTATTTCAATCGATACCAGTAAAGCTGAGGTGATGCGCCAAGCGATTGAAGCCGGTGCTGATATTGTCAACGATGTACGGGCATTGCAAGAACCCGGCGCAATTGATGTGGTTGCACAGTTTCCTGAGGTAGCAGTGTGTTTAATGCATATGCAAGGGCAACCTCGTAGTATGCAACACGCTCCTCACTATAATGACTTAGCGGGTGAGATAAACGATTTTTTTAGCCAGCGAATAGCCGCATGTGAAGCTGCTGGCATTAAACAAAGCCAGTTAATTTTAGATCCTGGTTTTGGTTTTGGAAAAACACTAAAGCATAATTATCAAATATTGGCTCAATTTAACGATTATGCAAAATTGGGACTTCCTTTGCTCGCGGGATTATCGCGTAAGTCAATGATTGGTAAATTATTAAATAGAGACACAGACGATAGATTGGCAGGCAGTTTAGCTGGAGCACTGATCGCCGCACAAAACGGTGCACACATTATTCGTGTGCATGATGTAAAAGAAACCGCAGATGTGCTTGGCGTATATCAAGCCTGCAAACAAGGAGTACTTTAAATGAAAGAAAGAAAATATTTTGGCACGGACGGTGTGCGTGGTTTAGTAGGTCAAGGTCCTATTAACCCAGAGTTTGCGATGAAATTGGGTTGGGCCGCAGGGCGTGTACTCTCACTTCATGGCACTAAAAAAGTCATTATAGGTAAAGACACTCGTATTTCAGGTTACATGCTTGAGACTGCCCTAGAGGCTGGATTAATTGCAGCAGGTATTGATGTTATTCTTTTAGGGCCGATGCCAACGCCTGCAGTTGCTTATTTAGCGCAAACGTTTCGCGCTGAAGCGGGGATAGTGATCAGCGCATCACATAATCCTTATTATGATAACGGCATTAAGTTTTTCAATGGCCAAGGTTTAAAGTTAGATGATGAGGTAGAGCTACAAATTGAAGCGATGCTTGACGAGCCTATGACCTGTGTTGCTTCTGACAAGTTAGGTAAAGCAACACGTTTATCTAGCGCTGATGGCCGTTATATTGAATTTTGTAAAAGCCAGTTTCCACAAGGATTGTCCCTGGAAGGAATTAAAATTGTTTTAGATTGTGCTAATGGTGCTACATACCATATTGCTCCTTCTGTAATGCGAGAGCTTGGTGCAGAGGTGATCACCCATGCATGTGAGCCAAACGGTGTAAACATTAACCATGAATGTGGCGCAACCCATGTTGATACATTAAAGCGTAAAGTACTTGAACACAAAGCGGATGTCGGTATCGCCTATGATGGCGACGGCGACCGTGTGATGATGGTTGATCATAATGGCCGCGTATTCGACGGTGATGATTTGGTTTATATTATTGCTTGCCAAGCTGCACAAGATGACAATTTAGGCGGTGGTGTTGTTGGCACGGTTATGTCGAATATGGGACTTGAAAATGCGTTAAAAGCAAAAAACATTGCTTTTGCTCGCAGTAAAGTCGGTGATCGTTATGTGATGGAACTGCTGCAGCAAAAAGGCTGGAAAATTGGCGGTGAAAGCTCAGGCCATGTGTTGAATCTAGATTTAATCAGCACGGGTGATGGCATCATCTCAAGCTTACAAGTGCTTGCTGCTATGGTAGCACAAAATCGTACACTTCAAGACTTAGGAGCCGGTTTTACTAAGTACCCAATGAAAATGATTAACGTACGTTACACTGCCGGTACTGATCCGACCCAAGCACCCGAAGTGCTCGCTGCAGTTGCTGAAGTAGAGCAAAGCTTAGCAGATAAAGGGCGCGTATTACTGCGTAAATCAGGCACTGAGCCTGTAGTACGAGTAATGGTTGAAGCTGAGCAAGAAAAAATAGTAATAGATAGTGCACAGAAAATAGCAGCGGTTGTCGAATCTATGAGCAAACAAACTGATTGATAACAATAACCTCTTGTAACTTTGGGCGAGTCGAGTTAATATCTCGCCCGCTTTCTAATGTGGAGTGGAAAAATGGCAGCACGCAAAGCGATGGTCGCAGGCAACTGGAAAATGAATGGTTCATTAGAACTCGTTCAACAACTGTCTGATGCTATTAACGATGTTAAATCTTCTGAAGTAAACATTGTTTTATTTCCTCCGTTTCCTCTAGTCCCAGCAATGATTGCAAGTGGTGTAACAACAGGCACGCAAACAGTGTCTGAAAATACCCCAGGTGCGTTTACTGGTGAAGTAGATGCAGAGCTAATTAAGCAGCTAGGTGCGAAATATGTACTGGTTGGTCACTCTGAACGACGCAGCATATACAAAGAAAGCAATGATACCGTTGCTGCAAAATTTGCTCGCGCGCAACAAGTAGGTCTAACGCCTATTTTATGTGTTGGCGAAAGCGAAACAGAGCAAGAAAGCGGTCAAACAGAACAAGTAGTTGCTGCGCAGATTGACGCAGTAATTAATAAATTAGGTGTAGCAGCACTAAAAGAATCTGTGATAGCATATGAGCCCGTTTGGGCTATAGGCACAGGTAAGACTGCATCGCCTGAACAGGCACAAAGTGTTCACAAATTTATCCGTGACAAAATTGCTGCACTAGATAGCGATTTAGCACAAGGGCTAACCATCTTATATGGTGGTAGCGTTAATGAAAAAAATAGCGAATTATTATTTGCGCAAACAGATATAGACGGCGGCCTAATTGGAGGCGCAAGTTTAAAAGCAGAATCATTTACTGCTATCTGCAATAGTGCAAAAGGGACCGTATAAGATGTACGAAATTTTATTAGTAGTGTATTTAATTGTAGCTTTAGCGCTTGTTGGTATGGTTTTGATCCAACAAGGTAAAGGTGCGGACATGGGGTCATCATTTGGTGCCGGTGCATCGTCTACAGTTTTCGGTTCTTCTGGGGCTGGGAATTTCATGACGAAAACGACAACGGTATTAGCTACAATCTTTTTTGTGCTTAGTATTGTGTTAGGTAACCTAACTGCCGGTCAAATTAAAAAGACTGACGAATGGGAAAACCTAGAAGCGGCTCCAGCTGTTGAAACAGTGTCTCCAGTTGAAGAAGATGTGCCAGTCACATCAACTAAAGAGCAAAGCTCTGACGTACCAAATTAATTTAGTTTTAAATCGTTAAGTTGTTTATTTCCCTCAAATAAACATGCGGACTTAACACTAAGCAATAGCTTAAAAAATGCGGATGTGGTGGAATTGGTAGACACGCTACCTTGAGGGGGTAGTGCTTTCGGGCGTGGGGGTTCAAGTCCCCCCATCCGCACCAAATACAAAAACCAGTAACAGCAATGTTACTGGTTTTTTTGTGCCTAAAATTTAAAATATTAAACAACTCTTTTAGGATTAATGTTGATCATTGAGTAGAACACTCTATATTTCAATTGTTAGTGTTTACAAAAGAATATTACGGTATATTTAACTTTATGTATAAAAAGCGTCTAAAGTTAAAAATAAAGTTAACATTTCTGCATCTTAAGCCGATAATAACTATAGATAATTAAACGGAGTAAATGAATATGGCTTCAGGTTTCTCTTTTAAAAACCTCAGCATTACTAAAAAAATACATGCAATTACATCTATAGCGATCATCGCATTCTTAGTAATCGTTTTGGTTAACTACTTTGCCATGAACGAAAATCGCATATCACTCAATGAAATGGAGAAATCGTCTTATAAAGTAGCCAAATTAACCTTGGCTAACGTTAGTATTTTAGAAAAATTAGATGAATTATACACCCAGGCTGTAACCTTTGGTGAGCAAGACTTAGTAACAAAGGCGAGTGAAACCTATGCGCAGTTGGTTACTAATCTTGGTGCGATTGAGGCAATTAATACCTCTTATATTGATAATGATACAAAAACACGACTAGCTAATTACGAAAAAATATCTGCAACTATTGCCAATGGTATGGTTAATGGCACGGCAGATTTCAGTAAAATTCAACAACAAGCTCAGCTTAAAACAAGCCTATATGAAGCCGTATTAACCAGCTTTAAAAACGCACAACAAAAAGCAGATGCTCGCTTTTTCGAACTGGTGGCCAATACAAAAGCACGTTCTGATGATGCACTTAACTTAATGCTGGTTGTTGCGGTAGTTTCATTAGCACTGTTATTACTAATGGCCATTTGGATTGCGCGTAATATCGGTTCATCAGCCAGTGATGCCGCTAATAATTTAAGCCTTTTGGCAAGTGGTAAAGGGTCGTTAAGTACCAAGCTTGCTGTTAACTCAGAGGATGAAATAGGACAGGTATCTATAAACTTTAATGCTTTTATTAGCCTGCTTAGAGAAACCGTTTTAGAAGTCATCGCGGTATGTGAACCGTTAATGGAAAATTCAACCCGTCTTGTACAAGGGATGGAGCGAGCGGAGAGAGCGACCACCAAACAAACCACCGATGCAGATGTTGTTAAACAGTCGATGGAAGAAATGAAGCAAAGCGTGGGTGATATTTCACAATCAGCTGCAAGCGCATCTAATGCCGTGCAAACCGCAGAAAAAGAAGTAGATCAAAGCCGAATACAAGTAAAAATGTCTGTAAATGCGTCGCGAACGCTAAGTGATGAAATTAATATAGCGGCCAGCACCATTAATAAGTTAGCTGATGACACTAAAAATGTATCGCAAATATTAAATGTAATTACATCCATTGCCGAGCAAACAAACTTATTAGCCCTAAATGCCGCAATAGAAGCTGCACGCGCGGGTGAACATGGCCGAGGCTTTGCCGTGGTTGCAGATGAAGTCCGTGAGCTTGCCTCTCGTACGGCGCAGTCAACTAATGAAATACGTGAATTGTTAAGTACATTAAGTGTGGCAGCTAATGAATCTGTAAGCGCGATGACCTCTGCAAGAGATATGGCAACCGATAATGCTAGTGCAGCAGAGCAAACCGGTGTTTCGATTGAAAAAATTGCAGAGCAAATACTAGAAATTAATGGCATGAACTCGCAAATTGCAGCTGCAACAGAAGAGCAAACCTCTGTTGCTGCAATGGTTGTAGACAACGTATCTAATATGCATGTTTCATTTGAAGATACTATGAGCTCACTAAAAGCAGTAAGAGATGTGGCTAAAAACTTACATTACCTTTCAGATAACTTATTAGATGCAACTGCTAAGTTTAAAATTGAGTAGTTGCTAAAGCACATTACTTTAACGTTTTATGATTTTGTAAAACGTTAAGGGATAAAAAAGCCCGCAATAAAGTATTTATTGCGGGCTTTTATTTTAATTTAGCAGATTAATACTTACCCACTACTTTAACTTTATCACTTACTTTGGCGCTATCGATATAGCCAATTGCATCTGCATTAGCAGCGACAAAATCAATCACAGCTTGGTCATTATCAAGTTTACCCGGCGGTGTGCCTTTACCTGTAAATACGAGCTTTGACCAATAGGCATTTAACTGACTACCCGATTTACCAACAAGTTTGTCGTTAAATTCATCAGCGACTGCAGTGCCATTTTGATTAACAGGATTAACTTTGGTGCCATCGGCAAACGATTTGCTCTTGCCAAGGTATATTTTTTTAATATCGTCTTGGCTTACTGCATTAGCATTCGCAGGGTTAATGATGACTGCAACTTCAGCAAAAACTGCTGAGCTACATAATGTTAGCATGCTGGCTAAAATTAATTTTTTCATGATTCGCTCCAATTAAAATACTAAATCAACGCCAACGGCCACTACGTCGGTTTCAGTATTTGTTATGTCATCTTTTAAGCGGCTAAAGTCTACTTTTAAGGCAGCCATTGGGTGGAAATCATAACGAGCACCAATAGTGTACACATTACTTTTTGCTTTAGAGCCTTCCAAAACTTGGTTAAGGCCAGCATTTAATTGCGGCACAGTTGGGATTGCATTATAACGATTACTGTCATGCTCATCATCGTTATTTTCATAGGTTAAATGAACAAGCCATTCATCCATACGGTAGCCTAAGGATGTGTAATATTGAGTTTGCTTAGCGAGCGCACTGTTATCTACTTCAAACTGTGTGTATTCAGCGTCAAACAAGATATTGTTGTAATCAATTGAAAAGCCAAGCGCTAAAAATGCACCATCGTCTTCGTCAATAGCAATACTGTTTGCTTGGTCAACAAAACCTGAGTTACGAAGGGCTTGTTCTAAGCCGTTAAGGGCCATACCTTCGGCCGTATCATTTTCAATCTCAATACTCGTTTCGGCAACAAAGTAAGCAGCGCGAGCACTGAACCAATCGTAACTTAATGTCCAGTTTAACCCTGCAATATCATTAAGCTCGGTATCACCATTAACAGATACTACGGCAATATTATCATCGAAGCTGCCGTAAATAACCTGTAGAGTAGAGTCCCAATCACCAAGCTGAGTTGTATGTAATAAGCTTAGGCCTTCATAGGTTGAAAAAGGTAAGTTATATACAGACTGAGGTGGGCGCACCCAGCGGTAGGTATAGCCAACATCTAAAAAGTCAGAGTAACGATAAAACGGTGCACGCATTTTACCAGCACTGATCTGTAATTCGTCAGATATCTCATAAGTTAAGTATGCCCATTCAAAATCGGCATCAAAATCATTTTCGCCGCGAGCCACTATTTGGGCTGTAGCGGATAGCTTCTCTTGCAAATCAGCAGTTAGCTGAAGAGCAAATACGCTTTCATTTTTGAATGAAATATCATCATCATATCCATATAAAGTTTGATCACTATCGAGCGACTTACCACCGACAATAGAAGCAAACCCATTAATACGAACTTCAGCACTCGCGTTGCTTGTGGCAAGTGCGCAACAAATTGCTACTGCTACAGATAGTTTTTTCATTGTGTATCCTATTTAATTTCATGTGTATCCCGCTGCAGTATAAGACGAGTATTAACTTTTTTCTAATTAAAATTAATAAATTAAGTACTTTTCACTACCTTTTTGCAACAAGAACACATGACTGTGATTGAAAATTAAGGCTTTTATATTTTAAGGTAATGTAACTAGCTGAGTTTTTTGAATTATTTATGATGAGATAATATTTACTGCAGTACGTATTAAGTAGTAATTATTTTTTTAGTTATAAACGTGAATTTATATTTTTTAAGTTATCTTGGCACCAACGAATTGCTTGCTGTTTATTTTTGACCGCTATTTTTTTATAAATTTTATGTAAGTGCACTCTCACCGTCGCTTCACTTATAAATAAACTATCAGCAATAGCACTGGAATGAAGTCCGCTAAAGAGTAGATTGAGTACTTTAATTTCTTTATCGGTTAGGTTAGTTGTTTGCAAAGCGTTTTTTTGCTCTGTATCGAGCATTTGGCGCATCCAAATGTCACTAATGGTTCGTGGAAACCACAATTCACCTTGTTTAATTGCATCTAACCCTCTATTGAACAACTCTTCACTAGTATCTTGATAAAAAAGACCTTTTAAATTTGGCCATTCTTTGAGTGAAGCCGCATCGGTATTTTTAGGGATATTAAAAATAACGAGCCCTTGGTAATTATTTGTATGAATAAATTGGTTTAAAAGTTCGTAATTAGTAAGAGAATTTAGGGCTGAATAGCAGACTAACAATATGTCGTTATTCAATGTAGTAAAAAATAATGGATTATAGTGGTTGTTGTTAAAAAGCATGTTAGCTGATTGTGTGGTCTGTTTTTTTGTCATGCTTTTCACCTAAAAATGGCTTTGCTGTAGACTTAAATATAAAGGGTCTTTGGATATTGTCATAATCTCATGTAGCTTTAATGTGTTTTTCACAATAAATTATGTGTGCGATTTATGCATAACATGGCTGCTGGATAATTTTAAAGTCTTAATTTAAAACCAAAGTTGCGTCATTATTGAGATAATTAGTTCAGATTAAAAACTGAAAATTAATTTTTTTGTATAAACTAAAGTTAAATATACATTTTGTAACTTTTATGTAATACAATACACTCCCAGAGGAAAGATGCATCTAAGCATCTTTTTTTATGCCTACAGTTTATGTTTACACAACATATAACGCATAATTAAATTAATACCCTTTGGAGAAAACCTTGAAATTACGCACCCTCTCACAGTTAAGTTTAGCGGTTATTGCAGCCCTAACAACTTGTGTAAATGCACAAGAAGCTAAAACCACTGCCAAACAAGACGCGTTTGAAAAAATTGAAGTTACAGCACGTAAACGTACCGAGAGCTTGTTCGAATCTCCAACTGCAATTACATCAATAGGCGCTAACCTTATTGATAAAGCCAATATGGGTAACTTAGAAGACATTGGCAAATACGTTCCTAACTTAAACATTACTCGTTATGGTGTTGGTAACGCGGCACATGCTTCTGTATTTATTCGCGGCATTGGTTTACAAGATCACATTATAACAACCGATCCCGGTGTAGGTGTTTACCTAGATGGCGTTTACCTAGGTCGCCAAATGGGGTCTAACTTATCGCTTCCTAATGTTGAGCGTGTAGAAGTACTGCGCGGTCCACAAGGTACTCTATATGGTCGAAACACGTTAGGTGGTGCGGTAAACGTTATTACCAAACAACCGGGCGATGAAGGTATTTTAACAACGTCTGCAAAATTAGGTAGTCGTGGACGTATTGCTGGCGATATTTACTTCAATAACTCATTAAATGATGAAGTAAGTATGTCTGCAAGTGCGTCATACAAAACACGCGACGGTGTTGGCGAAGCGGTAAACCTAGCGAACCCAGAAAAAGAAATAGGTGAAGAAGAAGAGTTTAGCGGTCGTGTTGCTCTTAAATGGCAAGCAAATTCAGATCTTGCATTTACGTTTTCTTTAGACGGTGTTGATAACGAGTCAGGCCAATCTCCTTATACAATTGAACTGACAGAACCACTTGACCCAAATGATGTATTCAATGGTGACTTTCCATTACTTACACAAGACATGATCCCATCAGACCCAGATGATTTAGGTACTACTGTTGCTGGTATTGAGTCAACGTCATACTCTGGTTGGGGTACGTCTTTAACTGCTGATTGGGCGATTAACGATACATACACAGCTAAATTTATTTCAAGCTATCGTACATCTGAGTATGAAGGTGGCCTAGATGATGATGCATCACCTCTAAACTTATCAGAATTTCCTGAAGAAGGTGGAGCCGATCAGTACTCATTTGAGCTTCAGTTAAATGCAACATTCGACAACATGGATTTTGTTTCTGGTCTTTACTTCTTTAACGAAGATGGCTTCACTCGTTCAGGTCCATTTGTATTTAGCCCGTTCAATACACCAAATGGCTTGTTGAATGATGGCGTTACTCCTTCATTTGGTGGTTACGGCGACTTTGAAATTAATCAAGAAACTAACTCATATGCAGCTTATATTAATGCTAGCTACGATTTAACTGATGATTTAACTGTTGGCGGTGGATTGCGTTATTCTAAAGACGAAAAAGACGCAAACGCGCAGTTCCCAACATTCCCTGTACCTAAGTTTGTAAGTGCTGATTTTGACGCGGTGACATGGGACATTAATGCATCATACCAAATCAGCAATAACATGAATGTGTATGGTCAAATTCAAAAAGGTTATCAAACTGGTGGCTTCCCACCGCGTCCATTTGGCGGACCAGATCAGTTTGTGTCGTTCGACGAAACTAAAGCGGTTAACTACGAAATGGGCTTGAAAGGCCAGGTACACGAAAACGTATCTATGATGTTAGCGGTATTTGTTACTGATTACACTGATTTAGCACTTCCGTTTTCAGATCCAACAGCGGGTGGTGGTTTTGTAACTATTGTTGAAAATGCGGGCCAATCAAAAGCACAAGGTATAGAGCTTGAAACCACCGTTGCTATCACTGACGACTTTACAATAAGAAGTGCTGTAGGTTACCTAGATTCAGAAATTACAGAGGTTGAAGCCGGCGTTCAAGGTATTGGTAAAGGTGATTCACCGGCTTTAACACCTCGCTGGACTGTAATGGTTGCCCCATCATACTTTATGGATTTAGACAGCGGTGCGACAGTTGCACTTAATGCTAATTATTCATACCGTAGTGAAATGCAAGGTCAGTCAGTATATAGCCAAAGTGAAACAATTGATTCGCGTGAGTTAGTTGGCTTTAATATTTCTTACACTAACGCATATGGCGATATGGAAGTAACACTTTATGGCGAAAACGTTCTGAACGAAGTTTACGATGTAGGACGTCTACAGCAAACTGGCTTTGTTGGCGTTATGCGCAGTAATGATCGTAGTGAGTTTGGTTTAAAATTCAAAAAAGACTTTGAACTATAATCTATATTTTACTTTAAAAGTAAAACAAAAAAGGTAAGCCATGGCTTACCTTTTTTTATGGTTAAAAATAATTAACCTTCTTTATGTTCTTTACGTGCCTGCTCAATTTCTGCGGCAATTTCACGTGCTTTTTGCTTGGTTTTTTCAGTCAGCTCGCCAGCCGCTTCTTTGCTTTTAATCCATGCATCAACAGCTACTTCTTTGCCGTCGTCGTACATGTCTAAGCCCATTTCTTTACTCTCTTCAAGTAGCTCATTTAATGATTCATCATTTTTAAGCTCATTGGTTTTTTCCTTTACTTCATTCCAAGTTTCATCAAGCTTTTCTTTCACTTGAGCGCTTGTTTCTTTTGCATCTTGTTTTACTTCGTTGGCATCTTCACAGCCAGTTAACGTAATTAAAGTGCCTAATAAAGCTAAACCTGCTAATTTCTTCATTTACTATCTCCTTTAGAGAAAATTATATTTCAGAGGTAACTATACAACAATGAAAATGAACATAGCTGTAACAACACGATTAAGTTTTAAATTAATGGACGAACATGATTGGCCGCAATTATACGAGCTCGATCAAGACCCAGCCGTTATGCAGTATTTAACACAAGGTAAACCCACTTCGCTTGAAGAGATAAAAACAGTCAGTATTCCCAGAATGCTTGCTTATCGTAACGAGCAACAAGGGTGGGGGTTATGGCAAGTAACCTTGCGTGAAAGCAATACCTTTATAGGATGGGTACTTGTTCGGCCGATGGGCTTTTTTTCAGATACGCCTGATTTTAGTGATATTGAAGTGGGCTGGCGGTTTAAGCAAGCGAGTTGGGGCAAAGGGTATGCTATTGAAGCGGCAGGCGCTATTTGTTCAGAGCTTGAAAAGCAACGCCAAGTAAAGGCAATTAGCGCTACAGCACTGACCTCAAATGTTGGCTCAATTAATGTTATGAAAAAACTCAGTATGCAGCTTAAACATTATTATATTCATACAGAGGATGGCTCAAATTTAACAGCCGTACTTTATTCAAAGTCATGTGGATAATCTAACAACAATCCTAAGCTCTTTAAATGTGGCGTATAAATATTGACCTAGTGTTTGTTACTGTGCATTAATGTTTGCCATCAATGTATAAAAATAACCTAAGGATATGGGATGGGATCACTTTTTTCACCACGCATGCTAATTATTAGCAGTGTCTTAATAATACAAGTAGGCTTTTTTAATGTAGCGGCTAAACAAAGTGCGGTGGCGATGCCCGACACATTTAGTGCCCACGCTGCAAAAGCCGTGTTAGAGCAAGGCGGCAACGCGGTTGATGCCGCTATTGCTGCTCAGTTTGTATTAGCCGTTACGCTCCCCGAAGCGGGTAATATTGGTGGCGGTGGGTTTATGCTTATCCATAAAGATGGAAAAGGTGATTTTATAGATTACCGCGAAACCGCGCCCAGTGCCGCGCATCGTGATATGTATTTAGATGAGCAGGGGCAAGTAATTGAAAATAAATCTATTTACGGCATACACGCTAGTGGCGTGCCTGGCAGTGTCGCAGGAATGTGGTTAGCCCATAAAAAGCATGGTACGTTACCGTGGAAAGCGTTAGTGCAACCTGCAGTAATATTAGCAGAGCTGGGCTTTGTTGTGCCTGAAAAGTTGGCTCAGCTGATTGAGGACTATATAGCGCATCTAAATAATAAAAACATTAATGTAAATTTTGCCAGTTATTTTGCTACAGCTACGGCAGGTGCGCTTTTTAAACAACCAGAGCTAGCTGCCACACTCAAGCGCATTCGCGATGACGGTCAAGATGGCTTTTATCAAGGTGAAACTGCCGCAATTATTGCAAAATTTATGCACCAACATGGCGGGATCATTAACCAAGATGACTTAAAACGTTATCGTGCTAAATCGCGGACTCCTATAAAAGCGAACTGGAATGGCTACCAAGTGCTTACTTCACCGCCACCAAGTTCAGGCGGCATTGCTATATTGCAATGGCTGAAAATGTATGAGCTTAAAAAACCAACGCCTGCACAACAACATAATTCAGTAGGGTATGTGCATTTATTGGCTGAAATAGGTAAGCGAGTATTTGCCGATAGAGCAGAGTACTTAGGCGATCCTGATTTTTACCAAGTACCTACAGCAAAACTACTTGCAGAAAATTATCTTAAAAACCGTAGTAGCAGTATAGATTTAAAGGCTATTTCAACCACCGAAAACATTAAACCCGGTTTAAAAGAAAGCGAGCAAACCACTCACTTTTCCATTGTCGATAACATGGGTAACGCTGTAGCTAATACCACCACCATTAATTTAGGCTTTGGCAGTGGTGTGGTGGTAGAAGGCGCAGGCTTTATTTTAAACGATGAAATGGATGACTTTAGCGCTAAACCCGGGGTTATGAATGTATTTGGTGCCATTGGCGGCAAAGCAAATGAAATTCAGCCGCATAAACGTATGCTCAGCTCTATGACCCCCACTATTTTACTCAGTAATAATCAGGTGAAAATGGTAACAGGGTCGCCAGGTGGCACTACTATTATTAGCTCGGTGTATCAATCGATACTCAACGCGATTGAATTTAATATGAGCGCCGATGATGTGGTAAATAGCCCGCGTTTTCATCATCAGTTATGGCCAAAAAATGTTATCAGAGCACATGCCGGCTTGGAGCCATCAGTAAAACAACAGCTGATAAAAATGGGCTACACAGTGGACGAACGCCACTTTGGTGATATGCATGTGATTATTAATCATAATGGCAAATTAGATGCGGCGTCAGAGCAAAGCGGTAGAGGAAAAGCAATCGTGTTTTAACGTTAGCGTTTGCATGGCAATCCCCCCAAACTCTTGTTTGGGGGGATTGCCAATAGAGTATTACTTATTATGGGGTATTAACCTATTGCAGGTATTAGCCCTGCCATTTGCAGGCATTGCGCACTAATAATTGAAATGCCACACAAAGCGGCTATGGCTAAACCAATATTACCGCTTCGTACTTTATAACCGCTTTTTTCAACGCCTTGACGCTGTTTGTACACCATACTCACCGGCAAAAATACAGCCAATATCACCAATGCAATGGCGGCATAACCTAATGCCATAATAAACCCTTGCGGATAAAATAAGGCAAACCCAAGAGGAGGAATAAAGGTAATAAATGCGGTTTTTATTCTATCTGCGCCCGTATCTGCTTTTTTGAATGTGTCGGCAAAAAAGTCAAACAACCCTAAGCTCACTCCTAAAAATGACGTTGCCAGCGCTAAATCAGCAAAAAGCTTAACGGCTGTAGAAACGCTCGTGTTGTTAGCAATATTTGCCACACTGGCTACAAACCCGCTTAAGCCTTCACTTTCGAGAAGTTGGGCTTGGCTCATTATACCTTGGCTTAATACCTGCCAAAAAATATAAATAACCAGTGGTAAAGAGGCGCCTGCAATCATAACTTTGCGTAAGGTTTTTATGTCAAGGCCAACGTATTTAACAATAGAAGGAATAGAGCCATGAAAGCCAAAAGAGGTAAATACCACCGGAATAGCCGAAAGTATCAGCCCTTGCTCAACCGGCATTTCAAGTAAGTGCTGGCCATGCACATAAGGCGTAAGCATATAAAATAAGCTACCCAATACCACTATTTTTATACTAAACAGCACTCTATTAAGCTTATCTACCTTGCTGGTGCCTAAAGTGACAACACCTGCAATCACCACCGCTAAAATAACGGAGCCTAACTGTGGGGCAATACTTAAGTTAAAACCAGTGTTTATACGTTCTTGTAGCTGGGCTCCGCCACCTGCTATGTAGGCCGCGCATAACGCATAAAATAAAAATATCATTGAAAAGTTAGCCACATACTGACCGCGCTTACCTAGCCAAAGCTTAGCCAAGGTATTTAAGGTGGCGTCGCGAGGGGCGTATTGATGTAGTTCCAACATAAGTAAAGCGGTGTAGGTCATAAGTAACCAACAACCGATAATTAATACCATCGCGGTATTAAATCCAAGCCCTGCAGAGGCGATAGGCAGGGCAAGCATACCTGCACCTATGGTGGTTCCTGCAACAATTAACATGCTACCTATTGTTTTATTTTTAAGCACTTAATGATCCTGATCAAACGTGAGAGACACGCAAGATATAACTAGTTGTGTAAAACTTAAATAGTTTTGTCATAAAAGAGACAAAATAAAATGTAATCTTCTATTTACAACTGTATTAAAAAAGCCAAAATCATCAAAAAAAGGAAATTTAACTTATTAATATAAATGAAAAAATAAAAAGCTAAATGTTAATAATTAAAAGGGAGGTTGTTTGCTATGTATAAAATAGGCATCACAAAAATGGTATGTATTGACCGAAAGCGTTATCCATTACACCGTCGGTCGAAAAGGAATACGACAATTTACATTTTAGCGATTTGAATCACTAAGCGGCGGTTTTTATCACGGCCTAAAATATTGTCATTAGTATCTACAAAGCGTTTTTCACCAAAGCCTTCAGTAACCACTTTAGCTTCATCAACGCCTAAGCCAACCATGTAATCTTTAATCTCCTTAGCACGCTTTCTTGATAAATCGAGGTTATTCCAGCGGCCACCGTAACTATCGGTATAGGATGCAATACTGATTGACTCTATACTGGGGTCGTTTTTCAAATACTCAGCAATTTTATCAAGGCGTTGTTGCGATGACTTAGTTAACTTACTGCTATTAGATTCATAGTTCATTATAGTGAACGAAATATCTTCAAAATTGTATGGCAGTAGTTCATCGCGACACTGTAAAAACGCCCAATACGCTTGCTTAAAGTTAACATTAGACATGCCCACGGCAATTTTATCGGCACTATTTTGCCAGTCTTGGTAGTAAAAAGTGGGTTGGTTACCTTTTTCAAGCTCAGTAAGCATTTCCCATGCTGTTTTATTACCTAATTCACCATCAAACTTTTTAAGTAATTTCATATCAGCAATATCACGGGCAGGGCGGCCTGCTCGCCAGCTAGGTGGCACCGCTTTCAAACCGGCAATCGCGTAATTTTCTGGGCGCACAACCATGTCTAAATTAAAGGTGAGATCTTTGTTTTTACTGGCTGATGCTTTAAAAACGGCTTCACCATAGTAGGGAACTTCATGATTTAATTGGCATTGTAAGCGAGTTGTTTTAACCAAGTTCCAGTTTGAATTATCTTGGTTAGCCGTGTACTGGCGCATTGCCGCAGTTGTATTCAAACTACACAGCACACTACTAATGCTTAGGCTAATAAATAACAACTTACACTTCATTGAGAATTCTCCAGTTATCTAGCTTTGCCAAAAAAGTGACAAAAACCGTAAAATATTACGCAACAGTAAATAATTCAGCGCAAACGCTAGGGTCTGTTGACCTTTCAAGGTTAAATTTGCAGCAGCCTGTTTGGTATTTAGGCAAGGCAGCGCCTATATGGTGTGGTTATTCCCCATAAATAGGCGATAACAAAGCATCAATGCCAAACAGGCGCTGCCCGAAGGGTTCTGCCTAGGGGCGATTTACTCTTTGTTGCTCGGTTTTTACTTAGCCCACTAGGTTACAAACCTCGCGCCGCGATTAAACCGCCCCTAGCTTGAACAAATTTTAATCCGCAACGGTCAACAGACCCTAATTACTAAGCAAGTAACATGCCTATAGTTTAACTGCAATTAATCAATAAATCCCCTAGCCGACAGGGGCCCAATTTTGACATAATAGACAGCTAATCCCTATAAACCAAGAATACTATGGCAAATACTGAGCAAACACTTTTCGCACAACGCTTTCGTGGCTTTTTTCCAGTGGTTATTGATGTTGAAACCGCCGGTTTTAACAAAGAAACCGACGCACTACTTGAAATTGCAGCATCCGTTTTAAAAATGGATGACGAGGGATTGCTTAGCATAGATCATACTGTTCATTTTCATGTGCAACCGTTTGAGGGCGCAAACATTGAACAAGCCGCCATTGAGTTTAATGGTATTGAGCCTTTTTCAGCACTGCGAGGGGCAGTCCCTGAAGAAGAGGCGATTAAAGAAATTTGTAAAGTAGTGCGCAAAGCGCAAAAAGCCGCAGGGTGTCAGCGCTCAGTGGTGGTTGCTCATAATGCTGCTTTTGATCATGGCTTTTTAAATGCGGCTATTGAGCGTAATAACATTAAGCGCACACCATTTCATCCGTTTGTTAGTTTTGATACCACATCACTTGCAGGCTTGGCATTAGGGCAAACAGTATTGGCTAAAGCATGCCGCGCGGCAGGAATAGAGTTTGATAACAAACAAGCACACTCTGCGTTATACGATACAGAACGCACCGCTGAATTATATTGTTTAATTGTCAATCGTTGGCAGCAACTAGGTGGTTGGCCACTTGCTATAGATGAAACACAACAAAACGAAGACGAAGTAAGCAACCAAGATTAGCATAAACTCAGCTCATATTAATGAGTGTTCACTGTGTGGGCTGAGCCAGTCTTAATATGCGTTATTAAAACGATTGCGTTATTTTACCTTCACTGTGAGTGATTAAATGTGGTGGATAATTACGCGAAAAGCTAATTGATTCTCGTGCAATTTTAAGCTCCACCCCGGGGTGCATAAGCTCATTAACTTTTAAACGACTGAGCGCTAAAAGCTGCGCCATTTTCTTTCTTAGCAACTGCTTTTGCTGACTGATACTGGCGCTTCGGTTTGCTATGTGTTCTTCATTCGTTGTTATTTTATTCAAAAACTGCTGACGCTGTGCGCTTGCAACTTGTTTATTAATTCGCTGGCGCGCTTGCTGTAGTTCAATTGACTTACTGATTAAAACTTTTTCAAAGTCAGTGATTTGCGCTTGTTTTTGTTTTAGCACATACCATCGCTGTGCGATGCAAACACGGGTTTTAGTTCCTGCTGGTGCGCCCAATTCACCTGTTTCAATGCGCATTGCGTCTAGAATATGACCACCAATAATTTTCCCTTTAGGATCTTTTGCGCTGCCAACCCTAATTAAATTTCCAGCACTCAAGTCACAATGTAATGATTGGCGTTCTATTAATAAGTTTTGCTCCGTTTTTATGTCACAGTATTGAGAGTAACCAAGTGCAACGGTTCGTTTAGCAAAAATAGAACAGGTGAATGGCTCATCGGCTTCTCGTTTTCTGCCAATTGCCCCCTTTACTATTGTGATGGCGTTATTACTTTTTAACTGCGCCGATTCAACAAAACCTAAAACAGTAATATCGCCGGTAGCAGTCACGCGCATGCCATCTTTTATATCACCACTGACTATAATACTGCCATCAAATTCAACATGGCCGGTACTTGGGTCAATATTATGAAAACATAAAACATCATCAACACGCATACCACGGGGAAGGGCAACCGGTACACCAGTACAGTCGGCAATTAGTAAGTTGGGGTTATCGGGCGCAATTTTAGTACCGTCAAAAGGTTGTAATTTATGCTCTTTGCCAGGGATTGCAGTTAGCACATCTCCAAACACAGTAAAGCCATCAACTCCCGATGTTGCTGGAATACGCCGCATTAGTTCACACCCAGGTTTTACAGTAATAATATCACCTAGGTTTCTCATATCGACTTTACCACCGCCCTTAGCTTGCGGGCTAAGTACGCGGTCTTGCGCTGTGCAGCAAAGACGCACAAATTTGGCATCGTTACCCACTTTAGGCGCGCGACCAAAAGCGACTTCAGCGCAATGCGTGCTTCCTGAGGGTTGTTCTAATTGTTGTGCCAATAACTGTTCTAATGCATGAGAGCTAATACCCTTTACAATCCCTGCCTGAGCTAACACGTCAATTGCTTGTTCCATGTTAAGTAATTTACCGCCCTTAGCAGTAATAAGGGTAGCTTCAACAAGCATATTTTTTTCATCAATGTTAATGGTTAGCTTTGCATCAATGGCTTGAGCAACCACCAAAGAGGGGGTCTCTTCGTCGTTATTTTGAGCAAACAACTTACCAATATTGCTAGCAATAATGTCACACTCGCAATATTCTGACTGCCTAATTAATTCAATAAGCTGTGTTGCTGTTGAGGCTAAACCTGAGACATTAGGGTGGGAGAGCAAAGAGATATGCCCCGTTTGCTCATCAAAAGAAAAAACCGACATTTATAAATCCTCTAGGTAATATGCCTGTTATTATTTTTTATATTGTATTAGACCAAGGTCTAGCCCTACATTTGAGCATAAAGCATCATGCTTGTTAAGTAATTGTTTCTTAATTATCCAATATTTTACATTTAAAAGTGTGTTTGATGCAGGATTAACCAACCAATAAAATAAAACGCCTAAGGTGTTGAGTATTGATGGGTTACTCAGTTATACTGCTTGCACGCTCTGAATGAGTAACCTTATTCAGGGGCTGATTAGGATTCGACGGAATTCAAGAAGCCCAAGGTGCATGTCGAGGTGCGGTTTGCCTCGTAAAAAAGCCGCAATTTAAAGTAATCGCAAACGACGATAACTACTCTCTAGCAGCTTAGGCTGGCTAGCGCTCCTTCCATGTATTCTTGTGGACTGGATTTTGGAGTGTCACCCTAACACCTGATCGCGACGGAAACCCTGGCCGGGGTTGAAGCGTTAAAACTAAGCGGCCTCGCCTTTATCTACCGTGTTTGTCCGGGATTTAAAGGTTAATTAAATGACAATACTAAACATGTAGTACCGACGGTCGAGGCTTTTCGGACGGGGGTTCAAATCCCCCCAGCTCCACCAATAACGGTTTTTAAATTCGTTTGTTTAAAAACCCTAAAAAACCCGCAACTTGAGCAATCAAGTCGCGGGTTTTTTTATGGCTAAAATGATTGAATTTATTGTGCATTGATTTATCTTGCGCTGACCGCTGACCGCTGACCGCTGACCGCTGACCGCTGACCGCTGACCGCTGACCGCTGACCGCTGACCGCTGACCGCTGACCGCTGACCGCTGACCGCTGACCGCTGACCCCGAACCCTACAACTAATAGACTAGTCGCTTACTTACCTATTTTTTGTATTATGAGCCAATGAATAACTGCGAGCTTTGATATGGATATTTTTACAACTGAACACATTTCGCCTTTGATCTCGCTTTTACTGATTTTACTGGCGGGGGTTACTTCGTTTGTATCGGCGGCTTTTGGTGCGGGCGGCGGTTTAATGCTGTTGGTGGTAATGGCGTCGGTTATGCCGATGGCAATGGTTGTGCCTGTTCATGGTTTAGTGCAGTTAGGCTCTAATGCCAATCGATTATTGTTAAGTATTGCTCATCTTGATAAGCCGATGTTGTTGTATTTTACTCTGGGTGGGTTAATTGGTGCCGGGTTGTCGAGCCAAGTAGTGAGCGATATTAACCTTGATAGCATGAAGCTGTTTGTGGCTTTATTTGTGATTTATTTACTGTGGGGAACAATCCCTGAATTTAATAAAGACTCACGATTAGGGCGTTTAATAGCGGGTGTAATTACGACATTTATTTCTACTTTTGTGGGAGCAAGTGGGCCTCTGGTGGCGAGTTATTTACACATTAATCATTACGATAAGCTTAAATTTACCGCGACTTTTTCAAGTATTATGACCTTGCAGCATAGCTTAAAAGCCGTTGTTTATGCGGGGCTGGGTTTTAGCTTTTGGCAATGGTTGCCGTTAACACTGGCGATGATTTTAAGCGGAGCCATTGGCACCTGGTTAGGGATTCGTTTACTTAAGCGGCTCTCTGTGGCGCGTTTTAGGGTTATTTTTAAAGTGATTTTAACTCTGCTTGCCATGCAGCTTGCATGGCAAGGGGTGAGTGTAATGCTTACTTAATAGCGGCTTTTATTGGTTTATCGCCATCAAATAACTCAAAAATACGATTGCTATAAAATGAGTTTGTAGCAACGTGAAGCAATGCGTTGGCTACATTTTCGCGGCTAATTTTAGCCTTTGACTGATCGCTAGGGCGCTCTGTTGTTACTTCCAAAGAGGCACTTTCGTCAGTTAATGTTCCTGGGCGGACAATTGTGTAATTGAGTCCACTGTGAATTAAATGCTCATCAGCCATATGTTTTGCTACAAGATAAGGCTTTAAGTCACTATCTATCGCATCAGGATCGTCTGCACCAATAGAGCTGACCATAATAAAGTGTTTTACACCGTGCTCTTTAGAATAAGTTGCTGCTTTTGTCGCTGCCCACAAATCAATAAGTACGGTTTTATCTGTGCCTGTACTTCCACCTGAACCTGCTGCAAAGATAACTTGGTCGCAGCCATTAATGGCACTTGAAAAGTCACCTTCTAAATCCTGTTCAACAATACTTAAAAATGGGCTATCTAAATCACGCAGTTTGCTTTTGTCTCTTACAAGTGCAACAACATTTTGCTCATTTTCTAAAAGTAGTTTGGTAGCCATTTTACCAATTTGACCACTTGCGCCAATAATTAAAGTCTTACTCATAATTAATTCCTTCTCAATATAGTGTAAAGATTGTTCGTACAAACAGACCTTGGGGTAGGAAATTATTTTTAAAGAGTAAATGGGATTTAAACGAGCTTATTTAAAAAAAACATATTAGTGAAAAGTTATTACTTAACTGAGTATTAAAATTAGCTATTTTTTAAGGCGTTTTTTAGAACTTTTTACTCGATCATTATACTTACTTCGGTTACAAAGCTACGGTGGTATAAGCCAATACGTACACTGCGTTCTTGGTAATTACGGTAAAGGGCTTTGTAGGTATTATTACCTTTAAATTTTATTGCGAATAAGGTCACGAACAATAAAGCGGCCTGGGTGAATAGCTTGGCTTACGCGTTCGCTTAGTGGGCGAGGTTCATTGTTTAAACTACTAATTAGGTGCTCGGCAGATAGCGGTGCACTGCATAATGCTCGCGCGCCAAAGCCGGTAAAAATATGCAGGCCCTGTTGTGGTTTTTTTAATGCTTGGTATTGATAGCGCTTACCCAAACGTAAATTAGCAAATGCATGTGTATAGTCAGTTTGCTCCACCCATTCACCGGCCATAGGTAAGTGGTCAATAAAACTACAGCGAACAGCGGCTTTAGCTGAGCTAATTTTGCCTAAGCTGGTGGCAAATTCAGTGTTGTTATAAAAGCTCAGCAGTTGCTCGCGGTTGGTTTGATTATCTTGCTCGGTCACTTCACGACTTTTACTGTTTTTTTCAAAGGTGGCGCCCATACAATGGTGATCTAAATAAGTGGGGGTGAAATACCCCTTATGACACAACACGGTTTTTAGCTTACGTGATTGCGTGCTTGCTTGAACATGTGACACCTGTCCGCGTACGCCAACAATAGGGAGCGTTTTAGTTTGCGCAAATGCATTGCTGTGTTCACCGGCGCAAATAATCACATCGCTAAAAGGGCCAAATGTTTGTTTTTGCGTGGTTAAGTACCAGCCATCGGGTTGTTTGTTAAGTTGCTCAATGTGGCAATTAAATAGGCTCTCAAACTCATTTAATTGCTGTGCGGCATCTAACATAGCACTGACTAACTGGGGGGGATTAACCCAGCCACCTTGTTCAAAAAACACCCCTGAGTAACCTGTTTTAACCCCAGCAATAGCATCACCCTCATTAGCAGTCACATTTCGCATAAGCTGTTCTGGCCACAGTTGTTTATCAGCGAGATTTTGATGACGCTCTGCCAATGTTTTTTTTACTGCATGTTGCAGCACACCACACCACTGGTGATCAAACAAAAAGCCATTGTTGAGTAATTGATTGTAAAGCCGCTTTGCGTATAAAAAACTATGGGCAAATAGTTCACTGTGTGGCGAATTTTTTGCTTGTAAATGCGGATATATAGCCCCTTGTACATTGTGAGATGCCCCCATGGCCGGTTGTTTATCTTGGCAAAATAAGTGGCTTGGTATACCGCGTTTCGCGAGGCTATAAAGAATACAACTGCTCGCTATACCACCGCCAATAACAGCCACATTGGTAAGGGGAGAGAAGTGATGCTCAAAATAGGCGGGGGCCGATTGTTTTGAATTAGCCTGAGCGAGTGTGCCAACTAGCATCTCTCGTTTTCGGCCAAAGCCTTTGGCTTTTTGCATGCTAAAGCCTGCCTCGTTTAGTCCTCTGCGCACAAAGCCCGCAGCGGTAAACGTGGCTAATGTGGCATTGCTTCTAGAAATATCGACCATGGCATTAAATACACTTTGCTGCCACATGTCGGGGTTTTTACTCGGTGCAAAACCATCTAAAAACCATGCGTCAACCAGTCCACTTTGTGGGTAGCTCATGCTATTAATACATTCCAGCACATCACCAAAGTAGAGGTCGAGCACCACAAGGCCATTGGCAAATTCAAGGCGATGACAACCGGTTAAATTAATCGGGTAGTGGGAGACGAGTTGGGCGCTTAAATGACTTAAACTAGGCCAAGCTTGCAAGGCTTGTTTTAAATCATTTACGCTAAGTGGATATTTTTCAAAAGAAATAAAATGCAGTCGTTGCACGTTATTAGACTGTTGACTTTGAACTTGTGGGCATTGCAGGTGGTCATAAAACTGCTGCCATGCATTTAAAAAATTAAGCCCTGTACCAAAACCGGTTTCGGCTATAACAAAGTGCTCACGGTCATGATTTTGTAACCGTGACTCTATATTGTTTTGTTGATAAAACACATAATGAGACTCAGCGAGGCCGTCGTCATTAGAAAAATAAACATCATCAAAGTCATTAGCAACCGGTGTCCCTAAATCATTAAAGTGTATGTGGGCGTTTTTTATCATGACCAATTCAATTTTATAGATAATTTTTTAATTATTTTACGTGTTTTCTTTGAAATAGTCTGGCGTTATTTATAAGCTGTAGGTTCAGAGTACAAGTGTACGCTAGAAAGCTGACCACTTAGGTGATTAAATTCGCGTAAAATAGAACACAATTAAGTATTAAGCTAAGGGAATTACCCATGAGAAGAGCCGTAATAACAGGCATCGGTGTTGTATCAAGCATCGGCAATAATAAAGAAGAAGTATTAGAGTCACTAAGAGCGGGTAAAAGCGGTATTGCTTTTAACCAAGAATTTGCTGATTACAAATTGCGCAGCAATGTATCAGGTAAAATTGATATTGATGTTAAAGAGCATGTTGACCGCAAAGCAATGCGCTTTATGGGTGATGCAGCGGCTTATTCTTATATTTCAATGGCACAAGCGATTGAAGATGCGGGCCTTAGCGACGAACAAGTATCAAACGAGCGCACTGGTTTATTAGTGGGTTCTGGCGGCGGTTCATCAAAGTGGCAAGTAGAAGCGGCCGATATCCTTCGCGAAAAAGGCGTTAAGCGCGTTGGCCCTTACATGGTGCCACGTACTATGGCGAGCACCACCTCGGCTTGTTTAGCAACGCCATTTAAAATTAAAGGCGTTAACTATTCAATTAGCTCTGCGTGTGCAACCTCTGCGCATTGTATTGGCCATGCCGTTGAGCAGATTCAACTAGGCAAGCAAGACGTTATTTTTGCAGGTGGGGGTGAAGAACTTCACTGGACGCTAGCGATGGAATTTGACGCTATGGGCGCGCTTTCGACTAAATATAACGACACACCTGAAAAAGCATCACGTACATACGATGCTAACCGTGATGGTTTTGTGATTTCAGCCGGTGGCGGTATTGTGGTTGTTGAAGAGCTAGAACACGCACTTGCACGTGGCGCGCACATTTATGCTGAAATTACCGGTTACGGCGCAACCTCAGATGGTTACGACATGGTTGCACCATCGGGTGAGGGCGCAGTACGTTGTATGCGCCAAGCAATGCAAAACGTTGATAGCATTGATTACTTGAATACCCATGGTACGTCAACACCCGTAGGCGATGTGAAAGAGCTGGGCGCTATTCAAGAAGTATTTGGTGGTAACTCGCCAATGATCAGCGCAACTAAAGCAATGACAGGCCATGCACTGGGTGCGGCAGGTGTACACGAAGCCATCTTTTCATTGCTAATGCTTGAGCATGGTTTTGTTGCGCCATCTATCAATATTGATGAGCTTGATGAGCAAGCAGCGGGCTTGAACATTGTAACTGAAGCCAAAGACGTTGAACTAAATACGGTTATGTCTAACAGTTTTGGTTTTGGCGGCACCAATGCCACATTAGTAATGAGCAAATACAAAGGCTAAGTTAACCTTTAACTATTTTAAAGCCGAGCAAAATGCTCGGCTTTTTCGTTTGTGCAAATAGGCGGTTGTTCGTTACAATAGAGCCTCATTTTGCCAAACGGATTCACAATGAAAATTCTTGCCGATCAAAATATGCCTTTAGTTGAGCAATTCTTTAAAGATATGGGTGAGGTTGAACGATTTGATGGCAGGCAATTAACTCCAGAACAACTCATTGATGTTGATGTATTACTCACTCGTTCAGTCACGCAGGTCAATAGTGAATTATTAGCACAGGCTAATAAGCTAAGCTTTGTAGGTACAGCCACTATTGGTGTGGATCATATTGATACCGATTTGCTCAACGCAAAAAATATTGATTTTACCAGTGCACCTGGCTGCAATGCGATTGCGGTTGCTGAATATGTGATCAGTAGTTTATTTGCATTAAGTCAAGAAAACGCCAGCCCATTAAGCGGGAAAACAATTGGTATTGTGGGTCTGGGTAATATTGGTAGTTGCCTCGCGCACAAGCTAAAAGCACTTAACGTTAATTTACTATTGTGCGACCCAATAAAGTATGAGCAAGGGCTATTAACCGAGCACGTTGAGCTTGATGAGCTATTAGCGCAGTCAGATATAGTCACGTTTCATGTGCCGTTAGTAAAAACAGGTACGCATAAAACACTGCACATGCTTGATAAAAAGCGCTTAACTACGCTTAAACCTGGGCTTACTTTAATTAACGCCAGCAGAGGTGATGTGATTGATAATCAAGCATTACTTGAGGTGATGGAAGCCGGCGCTGAGCTCGATTTAGTGTTGGATGTGTGGGAAAACGAACCTAACATTTTAACCGAGTTACTTGAGCATGTTCGCTATGCCAGTGTGCACATTGCCGGACATACTCTTGAGGGTAAAGCTCGGGGTACACAAATGTTGTATCAAAGCTTGTGTGAGCTAAAAGGGGTTAACGCAATAAAATCACTTGATGATTTTTTACCGCCTCCTGCAATTAAAAAAGTCGCCCTAGGAAGTAGTTTTAGCGAAACAGATATAGCCCGTTTAGTGCACTTAGTTTATGACGTTCGCCGTGATGATGGCATTTTACTGCGTCACTTGGCCGATGAAGGCTTTGACAGTTTACGAAAAAATTATCCAACCCGACGTGAATTTAGCACCGTGGTGGTTGAAGGTGATAGCACCGAGCTTGCTGCACTTGCGCAGCTTGGTTTTACTACAGCAAACTAATTTAATTAGCACGGTTGTTTTAATCGTGCTTACAGAGGATGAAATATGTCGCAAAAATATAACGTTGCCGTACTCGGCGCTACAGGCCTTGTAGGTCGTCAAATCATTGAAACTTTGGAAGATCGTAAATTTCCGGTCGATCAGCTGTTTTTATTAGCAAGCAGCCGCAGTGCTGGCGAAGATATAAAGTTTCGTGGTGAGACCATAGAAGTACGTGATGTTGAAGGTTTTGACTTTAGCCAAGCGCATATCGGTTTATTTTCTGCTGGTGGCAGTGTATCAGAAAAATATGCCCCTATTGCCGCAGACGCTGGCTGTATCGTTATTGATAACACATCTCATTTTAGAAATGACTTTGAAGTGCCGCTTATTGTGCCAGAAGTAAATGCATCGAGCTTAGCCGATTTTAGAAATCGTAATATTATTGCCAACCCTAATTGTTCAACCATTCAAATGATGCTTGCGCTTAAACCTATTTATGATGCATACGGCATTGATCGTATTAACGTTTCAACTTACCAAGCGGTGTCGGGAGCGGGTAAAGAGGCAGTTGATGAACTGGCTAAACAAACTGCAAATTTAATGAATGCACGCCCAATGGAAAACGAAATATTTCCTAAGCAAATTGCGTTTAATGTAATACCGCAAATCGATAGCTTTGAAGATAACGGCTATACGCGCGAAGAAATGAAAATGGTAAACGAAACGCATAAAATTTTAGGCGATACAACCATTGCGGTAAACCCGACTTGTGTTCGCGTCCCTGTATTTTTTGGTCATTCTGAGTCAATTAATATTGAAACGCGTATGCCTTATGACTTTGAGCATGTAAAGCAACTATTGAGTGATGCGCCAGGTGTTGAGCTAATTGATGATGCTGGCGACTACCCAACGGCTGTGTCGGATGCCAGTGGTAATGATACTGTTTATATCGGCCGTTTACGTGCTGATATTTCACACCCACATGGATTAAATATGTGGGTAGTAAGTGATAATACCCGTAAAGGGGCTGCAACCAATAGTGTACAAATAGCAGAAGAACTGATTGCTAATTATATGTAATTAGCCTGAAAATAGTGATAATTTCAATAAACGGCAAACCACAGTGGTTTGCCGTTTTTTTATGCTTTAACCGCCATTTTTTTGCCACTTATTAACTGAGAGAGTGTAAACATCTTGATAAACAACATAAAAACATTTTTATCATGATGTTTAAGGTATTTATTTTCAATGCGTTGCGATGGATATTATGGCTTAACTGGTTTATAGTTTGTAACTGGAATAGAGCTTGCAATAAAAATAGATTGTAATAAAAATGTGCGTTGGCCACGTGGCTAACAACGGCAAGAATAATCAATGTTTAAGCGCCAATTTTAAAGCGCTGCGTTAACATTTAAACATTAAAGGATCAGCATGCGCGGTTTCGTTTCACTTATTATATTAGCGTCTGCACTGATGGTAACGACTGTTTACTCTCAAGACAGTACCCAATTAAGAGGGCCTAAAGGCGCAGATTACGGCGCGCAGGGTCGCTCTATTGGGCCAATAAAACCAACCGATACACTTTGGCGTATTGCCGTTAAAGTTCGCCCAGATAACTCAGTCAGCATTTATCAAGTTATGCAGGCCTTGTATAACAAAAACCCCAACTCATTTTTAGAACAAAACTTAAATCACATGCAAAGTGGTTCGTATTTAAAAATACCTACTTTGGCAGAAATTAGACGAGTAAACCCGCAATTAGCTAAGCAACGTTCTGAGCAAGACGATGAACTGTGGGAAAAAAAGAAAAATGGCACACTCACTCAAGCAGAGATCAATTCAGCACAAACACAAGTAACCCAAGCCCGCAAAGCAGACGTTGATGAAGCCAAAAAAGAATTACAACAAGAATTAAAAGCGATTAAAACAGATCAAGGTAATAAATTAGTTGAGCTTCAGCAGCAGTTTAAAAGTTCGGTTAGTAACGTAGAAGAGATTTTAGTTGAAAACAACAACCTTAAAAAACAGCTGACAGGTATTTCAAACGAGTTAGAAAACGTTCGTTTACAACTAGGGCAAGATAGTGAAATTCAACAACAGTTAAAAGAATTAATCGTTAAGCAAAACGAGATCATTGCACAGCAAAAATTAAAAGATGCAAAGCAAGAGAATGAATTTAGCTTTGCTGCATTACTCTCGAATCCTTTGGTACTCATTTTATTAATGACCATTCCAGCGTTGTTGATTATTTTTGCTGTAGTTATGTGGCTGCGTAAGCGTGGTAATAACCAAGAGCCTGAGAGTAACGATGATGAATTTATACCACAAGCGCCTGCTTATACTGACCCTTTAGATGAAATGCCAGAACCCACGCTTGACGAAGCGCCTGCTCCCGATCCACTTGATGATTTAAGTGTGCAGTTAGATGAGAACATGGATGACGTATTACTTGATGATGATGTGGAGTTTAATGATGATCTCGATGATGACAGTTTATTAGATCAAGATGAGTTAGAAAGCTTACTTAATGATGATGTTGTTTTTGAAGATGAAAATACTGAGGGCGATGAACTTGATGTTTTCATGCAACAAGATTTTGATAGCCCTGATGAAGATGACACGGGCGATACAATTAATCTTGACGAATCGGATGATATTTTAAGTGCGGATGATTTAGATAGCCTGTTTGATGAAGAAGATGACGATTCATTACCAGATGAACCCCAAGGTGAATCGAATGATGATATGGCTGCACTCAGTGAAGAGCTCGCCGAAGAGGGCGAAGACTTCGACATTGATGATTTACTCGATGAAAATAATGAGCAGGCAACTGACACATCAGCAGACGATGACGAATTTGATATTGACGATTTACTCGATGCAGAGCAACCCGCTACTGCACAAAGTGAAGAAACCGATATTGACAGCTTAGTTGATGAAGATGACGAATTTGATATCGACGATTTACTCGATGCAGAGCAACCCGCTGCTGCACAGAGTGAAGAAACTGATATTGACAGCTTAGTTGAAGAAGATGACGAGATTGACATTGATGACTTGCTTGATGCAGAGCAACCCGCTGCTGCAGAGAGTGAAGAAACTGATATTGACAGTTTAGTTGATGAAGGTGACGAATTTGATATTGACGACTTACTTGATGCAGAGCAACCTGCTGCTGAAGTCGAAAATGCAGAGCCTGATATTGACAGCTTAGTTGATGAAGATGACGAAGTTGATATTGACGACTTACTTGATGCTGAGCAACCGGCTACTGAAGCTCAAAGTGAAGAGCCTGATATTGACAGCTTAGTAGATGAAGACGATGAAGTTAATATTGACGATTTACTTGATGCAGAACAATCGGCTACTGAAGCTCAAAGTGAAGAGCCAGACATCGACAGCCTAGTTGATGAAGACGAAGTAGATATTGACGATGTACTGGATGCGGAGCAACCTGAAAGTGATGTTCATGATTCTGAAATAGATCATGCATTGGCGGACTCAATTGAAGATTTAGCTGACGCGCAAGAAGAGTTAAATAGTGAAGATGTAGAATCTATCGCTTCATCTTTTGCTGAGCCAGAAGTAGAGCCAGAGCCAGGCGTTGAAGCTGAGCCAGGCGTTGAAGCTGAGCCGGAGCTTGAAGAAGAACCTGAACTTGAAGAAGAACCAGAACGTGAAGTAGAACCAGAGCTTGAAGCTGAACCTGAACTTGAAGTAGAGCCTGAGCTTGAAGTTGAAGCTGAGCCAGAAGTTGAAGCTGAGCCGGAGCTTGAAGTTGAGACTGAACTTGAAGTAGAACCAGAGCTTGAAGCTGAACCTGAACTTGAAGTAGAACCTGAGCTTGAAGTAGAGCCTGAACTTGATGTAGAACCAGAACTTGAAGCAGAGCCAGAAGTTGCAGCTGAGCCGGAGCTTGAAGAAGAACCTGAACTTGAAGTAGAACCAGAGCTTGAAGCAGAGCCAGAAGTTGAAGTAGAACCAGAGCTTGAAGCTGAGCCGGAGCTTCAAGCTGAGCCGGAGCTTCAAGCAGAACTTGAACCTGAGCCTGAGTTTGACGTTGGATCTGAAGGTGATTTCACCGATACATCTTCTACATTACTCGATCAAGAGGATGCCTTAGATGAATTTAACGATGAAAACCTTGAAAGTATTGATGATCTGTTAAGTGAGTTAGAACAACCTACCGACGACTATGTAGAAACACCAGATTGGTCAGTTGATGGTGTAGATGATGAACTTAAAGCAGAATCTGAACTTGAAGTAGAAGCTGAGCCAGAAATTGAAGCTGAGACAGAACTTGAAGCAGAGCCAGAACTTGAAGCAGAGCCAGAACTTGAAGCAGAGCCAGAACTTGAAGCAGAGCCTGAACTTGAAGTTGAGCCTGAACTTGAAGTAGAACCTGAACTTGAAGTAGAACCTGAGCTTGAAGCAGAGCCTGAACTTGAAGTAGAACCTGAACTTGAAGTAGAACCTGAGCTTGAAGCAGAGCCTGAACTTGAAGTAGAGCCTGAACTTGAAGTAGAACCTGAGCTTGAAGCTGAGCCGGAACTTGAAGTAGAGCCTGAACTTGAAGCAGAACCTGAGCTTGAAGCTGAGCCGGAGCTTGAAGCAGAACCTGAACTTGAAGCCGAGCCGGAGCTTGAAGAAGAACCTGAACTTGAAGTAGAGCCAGAGCTTGAAGCAGAACCAGAGCTTGAAGCAGAGCCTGAGCTTGAAGCAGAGCCTGAGCTTGAAGCAGAACCAGAGCTTGAAGCAGAGCCTGAGCTTGAAGCAGAGCCAGAACTTGAAGCAGAGCCTGAACTTGAAGCAGAGCCTGAGCTTGAAGCAGAGCCTGAGCTTGAAGCAGAGCCTGAGCTTGAAGTAGAGCCTGAACTTGAAGCAGAGCCTGAGCTTGAAGTAGAGCCTGAACTTGAACCAGAGCTTGAAGCAGAACCAGAGCCTGAGCTTGAAGCAGAGCCTGAGCTTGAAGTAGAACCAGAGCTTGAACAAGATCCTGAGTTTGACGTTGAATCAGAAGATGACTTTACCGATACGTCTTCAACCTTACTCGACCCAGAAGATGCGCTTGACGAGTACGACGGTGAAAACTTTAAAAGCGTTGATGATCTTTTAAGTGAACTTGAGCAAACAAGCGATGCAGATGAACACGTTCCTGATTGGTCACTCGACGATTTAAACGATGAGCTTGATGAAGATGAAATTGATTTAGGTGATGATCCGCTTGCTGGTGATATCCAAAACAATGATTTATCGACAGATGACGATGAGCTATACGAGCCAGAAATAGTTACACCGAGTGAAGAGCTTGAAGAATATCCTGAGTTAGAGCTTGATGATGAGTTGCCTTTATCTGATGAAGAGCATCAATCACTAACACCAGAAGAGCTACAAGGTGATAATTTAGACGGTGATGCAACGGGTATGTCACCAAGTCAAGCAGAGCAAGATCTCGCTAATGCACTATCCGCAGGTAATGATCTCGATAGCTTAGAAGACGATTTTGATGATGAATTATTACTAGACAATGAGTTTTCAGAGTCAAACACTGCGCAAGGTCTAGATAATGAAGTTTCAGAGCCTGAAAAGCTGACTGAACAAATTACAGATGAGCAAAGCGTTAGCACAGACGATGAGTTTGATGATGAACAACTTGATGTTTTAGCTGAATCATCAGAGTTTACTGACGAGCAAACGAACGCTGACCGTGAAGCTGATTTAACGCAAAGCCCAGTATCGCCAGAATCAGACATGATTTCAGATGATGAGCTTGACGATGAGTTCATGGCTGATTTAACACAAACTGATTTTGATGCCTTGCTTAATGAACTGGCAGAACCTGAAAATGTTGATTTAAGTGACAGCAGTGAGTTTGATGTTGATTTTAATAGCTTACTAAGTGAAGACTTAGCTGACGAAAGCGCATCCTCGTTGCAAGAGCCTATTGAGCAACCTGAGGTTACTGAGCCATTAGCGCAGGATGACTTTGTTGATATTGATGCATTGTTAGAGCAAAGCGATGAAGCTGATTTAGATCACGAACCTTACACAGACGTCGATATGGATGTTGGTTTAGGTGAGTATGATTCACTTCTGGCTGGTGATAACCCTATGGATGTTGATACCCAAAGCGGGGGTTACTCAGCTAAGCTTGATCTTGCACATGCCTATATTGAGATTGATGATGCAGACTCAGCAGTTAAAATCCTGGATGAGATCATTAATAATGGCCCGGATGATGTGCAAGAAGAAGCGCAAAGCTTAAAGGCTAAACTTAAAAATTAATAACCAAGCTCCTGTAAGGTATGGTTGATATGAAAACCCGTTATTAGTGATGCTAATAGCGGGTTTTTTGTATTGCATAGTTAGGAACCTTAGTTCGCTGCTTTTATTGGGACGCCATATAGCATAAAATGCAGCGTCGATTAGCACAGTAGGTAAAGCAGTAATTATGCGAGTAGCACTTGGAGTAGAATACAATGGCGCACGTTACAGTGGTTGGCAGCGTCAATCACACGTAAATAGTGTACAACAAGAAGTAGAAAAAGCGTTGTCGCGCATTTGTAATCATCCAGTTGAAATTGTATGTGCAGGGCGTACCGATGCCGGTGTACATGGCACTGGACAAGTAGTGCATTTTGATACACATGCTGAGCGTGAAATGGTGGCCTTTACATTAGGTATGAACACCTTATTACCCAAAGATATTGCTATTCGTTTTGCACAACCTGTGGCGGAAGACTTTCATGCCCGCTTTAGTGCAACTGCTCGTCGTTATCGTTATGTTATTTACAATTATGCGTTTCGTGGTGCGGTATTAAATGAAGGTGTTACACATTTTCATCACCCACTAGATGAAGTGAAAATGCAGCAGGCGTGTCAATATTTACTAGGTGAGCATGACTTTACCTCGTTTAGAGCGCTGCACTGCCAAGCTAATACGGCAACGCGAACGATTCATCATTTATCGGTACAGCGCCAAGGTGCTTATGTCATTATTGATATTAAAGCCAATGCGTTTTTACACCATATGGTACGTAATATTACGGGTTGTTTAATGGATATTGGCTTACACAAACATGAACCAATTTGGTTAAAAGAGCTGCTAGATGTTAAAGAGCGAGCTAAAGCGAGCGCTACAGCAAAAGCAGCAGGTTTATATTTAGTGGATGTTGATTATCCAGATCATTTTAATATCCCTAGAACGCCGCTAGG
Source organism: Pseudoalteromonas sp. APC 3250 (assembly GCF_030407915.1). Taxonomy (NCBI): domain Bacteria; kingdom Pseudomonadati; phylum Pseudomonadota; class Gammaproteobacteria; order Alteromonadales; family Pseudoalteromonadaceae; genus Pseudoalteromonas; species Pseudoalteromonas sp. APC 3250. The sequence goes on along the minus strand of NZ_JASDCM010000006.1, from coordinate 106,364 downwards.
ACCATTGTTTTTAGCCGACAGTGATATTTGATAAGTAACGAGATGTGTATATTTTGAGGCTAAATTTATACGCTGTTATTCGTATTGCTAACTACTAAGACCAGTTTTTTATACCGTGACAGCGTAATTCATGTTTTAATTGGAAAAATTTGTTTGCATGGTTAACATGTAGACTCGCGACACAGAACAGCATTAAGAGAGTTGCAAATGAGTTGGCTAGAAAAAATCTTACCAAAAACGACTAAATCTTCAGGTCGTAAAGAAATTCCAGAAGGTGTATGGGCTAAATGTACGTCATGTGATTCAATTTTATATAAAGCAGAATTAGAAAAATCACTGAACGTATGCCCTAAATGCGATCATCATATGCGTGTTAGTGGTCGTAAACGTCTTGAACAGTTTTTAGATGAAGGCGATCGTCACGAGTTAGGTGCCCAACATGAACCTAAAGATGTGCTTAAATTTAGAGACTCAAAAAAATACTCAGATCGTATCAATGCAGCTCAAAAGTCAAGCGGTGAAAAAGACGCGCTTGTCGCAATGAAAGGGAACCTAAAAGGCATTCCGGTTGCTGCTGTTGCATTTGAATTCTCATTTATGGGTGGCTCAATGGCATCGGTAGTGGGTGCTCGTTTTGTTGACGCGGTTGACCAATGTTTAGAGCATAATATGCCGCTGATTTGTTTTTCTGCATCGGGCGGTGCTCGTATGCAAGAAGCCCTTATGTCACTTATGCAAATGGCTAAAACCAGTGCGGCACTGGCTAAAATGACTGAAAAAGGCCTACCGTTTATTTCTGTAATGACAGATCCAACAATGGGTGGTGTATCAGCATCATTGGCAATGCTTGGTGATATTAATGTTGCAGAGCCTAAAGCTTTGATTGGTTTTGCCGGTCCGCGTGTTATTGAACAAACTGTTCGCGAAACGCTACCAGAGGGTTTCCAACGCAGTGAATTCTTGTTAGAACATGGCGCAATCGACATGATTATAGACCGTCGAGAAATGCGCGATACGCTAGCACGTATCTTAGCAAAATTTATGAACTTGCCTTCTACGGAACAAGAGCATAGAGTAGCGTAAATTTCAGCTTTACTGATTACATGCTATGACAAAAACAATTCCTAGCCAATCATCAAGCCTTGATGATTGGCTTTGTTATTTAGAGAGTGTTCATCCTGCTAATATAGAAATGGGTTTAGAACGCGTTGCTCGTGTTGCTAACAACATTGGGCTTTTAACCTCCTCAAGTAAAATCATTCTTATTGCAGGCACCAATGGCAAAGGCACAACAGCACGTTGTTTAGAGTCACTGTTATTAGCCCAAGGTTATCGTGTTGGTACGTATGCTTCTCCGCATTTAATTCGTTACAATGAGCGCGTACGCGTTGATGGCGCAGAGCTTGACGATCAATACCATGTCGATGCGTTTAATTTATTAGAACAAGGTCGTGGTGACACCCCACTGACATATTTTGAATATGGCACCTTAGGCGCGTTAGCAATATTCAAGCGTTTAGAGGTTGATTACGTGCTGTTAGAGGTAGGTTTAGGCGGGCGTTTTGACGCGACCAATATTGTTACCCCCTATGCCAGCATCATCACCACCATCGACTTAGATCATAAAGAATACTTAGGTGACACGCGTGAATTAGTTGCTTATGATAAAGCGGGTATTTTTCGAGAGAGTACTCCTGCAATTATTGGGGACTTAAATATTCCACATACAATGACCGATTATGGTAAAGAAATTAACGCTAATATGGTGTTATCTGGCAGCGACTTTATTTTTAAAGAGCACGCGCAGAGTTTTAGTTGGCAATTTAAAGAGCATAATCTTGAGTTACCTAAACCAGCAATTCCATGCCAAAATGTAGCCACGGCATTAACCGCTCTATCGGTATTAAACTTATTACCGAGCGATGAGGTGATTACTCAGTGTTTAGCGAACTTAGTCGTTGAGGGACGTTTTCAACAACTAAGTGCAGAGCCATTAGTGTATACCGATGTAGCACATAACCCTGAATCAGCTCGCTATTTAGCGACTAAATTAGCAAGCTATAAAGATAAAGGCTTTAAAATTCATGCATTAGCCGCTATGCTTGCTGATAAAGATAAGGTTGGTGTGCTTAAAGAAGTTAGTGATGTAGTAGATGAGTGGTCGTTTGCGAGCTTAGAGGGCCCACGCGGCGATAGCGCTGCTAATTTACATCAGGCACTTTTAAGCATTCCTAATAGTTATTTTAAACAGGGTTATAATAGCGTAGAGGCAGCATTGGATGCTATCTTGCCAAACCAGCCAACTAACACACTATTAATTGTATTTGGTTCATTTTTTACCGTGGCTGGCGCTATTCATTACTTTAAAAAATAGAGAGGATGTCGGTGAACTCAGGTTTTATTAATCGCTTAGTCGGAACAAGTATTGTGGTGATCGCAGCAATTGTGTTTATTCCCAATATACTCGATGGTGAAAAAGTGCACTATAAAGAAGGCTTTAAAGCGATTCCAGAACGCTCTGAGTTCAAGACCATTGATTTGCAAGAATCAATCGATCAAAAAGTGGCAAATGCACAGCCTTTAAAAGAGGATGAAGTTGAAGATATTCAGCCTGATGATGCCGCATTTGAACAGCAAAACAGTGCTGCTCAAACAGACATTACCGACCAGCCTGCAATGGTTGAAGCGGTAATACCTGATACAAACCAAAGCAGTACGGCTGCAATTCAAGAACCTACGCGCCCAGCTAACGAAAACTTAACTAGCATGGCGTATGTTATTCAGTTAGGTAGTTTTTCACATGCAGCCAATGTAAAAGCGCTGCAAGCTAAGCTCAAGGCTAAAGGGTTTAAAACTTTTACTAAACCAGTTAAAACGCCAAATGGGACGTTAACGAAAGTTTTTGTCGGACCATCACTGAATAAACAAGAACTGCAATCTCAACTTCCTGCACTTAAAGAGTTAACCAAACTCAACGGTAAAGTCACCCAATTTGAAGTGACCAAATAAATTCAATAAAAGGAAGTGTGTTTATCGCGAGATATTACACACTTACCTCGTCTTATTTTATACGTTTAAATAGACCTTTATCGCATTTTTAGCTTCGCTCCTTTACTTATCAATGCCCACACAAAAATAGCAAAATAGATGCGCTATAAACAAAATGTTTGTTGTTTTTATAACGGTGAGACTGCGCTATTTTTAATCTAATAATGGTGTGTGTTTACTCACCTGTAATCTCACGCTTAAACTTGCATCACAAGGAGGTTTAGGTATAGAATGCGCCCAAAATTAGCGACTAATTGGTTCTTATGATCTGGGTTGATTACGCCATTCTTGGCATTATTGCACTCTCTACCATCATCGGTTTAATACGCGGCTTTGTTAAAGAAGCTATGTCATTAGCGGTATGGGCAGGGGCTTTCATCATCTCCAGCTTATTTTATCAATATTTAGCTTCCTTCCTAACATCCATTTCTGAACCCCTTTTAAGAAATGCGGCGGCCATTGCCATATTATTCTTTGCGACGCTATTGTTAGGCGGTTTACTAAACTATATTTTAGGTGAGCTTGTACAGCGAACCGGATTATCCGGCACAGACCGTGTTTTTGGTGTGGTGTTTGGTGCTCTTCGAGGCGTGTTGGTCGTGAGCGCGTTACTCTTCTTTCTTGATGCTTTTACTGGTGCGCCAAGTACGCATTGGTGGGGCAACTCTATTTTGATTCCAGAATTTGGCTTTGTAGTTGAATGGTTCTTTTCGTACCTAGAAAACAACTCGAGCTTTTTAAATTCAGTAAACCGTTAATCGGCGAGGATAAATTACATGTGTGGTATCGTTGGAATAGTCGGAACATCGCCAGTTAATCAGGCGATTTATGATGGCTTAACCGTTTTGCAACACCGTGGCCAAGATGCTGCGGGTATCATAACTATTGAGAACAATACATTTAGCTTGCGCAAAGCAAATGGCCTAGTGAAAGATGTATTTCACACTCGTCATATGAAACGTTTGCAAGGCAATATTGGCATTGGCCATGTGCGTTACCCAACAGCGGGTTCTTCAAGTTCGTCAGAGGCTCAGCCGTTTTATGTAAACTCTCCATTTGGTATAGCGCTTGCGCATAATGGTAACTTAACCAATGCCGAGTCGTTAAAAGAGCAGTTATTTTCAGAGGCACGTCGCCATGTTAATACGACCTCTGATTCTGAAATTTTACTTAACATCATGGCGCATGAGCTAAGTAAATCAGACAAACTAAAATTAGACCCTGAAGATATTTTCACCGCGGTTACTGAAGTTAACAATAAAGTAAGTGGCGGTTATGCCACTATCGCCATGATTATCGGTCATGGTATTGTGGCGTTTCGCGATCCAAACGGTATTCGTCCATTGGTGTTTGGTAAACGTGAATCAGCAAACGGCACTGAATACATGTTTGCCTCAGAAAGCGTAGCATTAAAGCCTGACGGTTTTGAATTTGTTCGTGACGTTGCCCCAGGCGAAGCTATTTATGTCACTGAAAATGGAGAGTTTCACTCTTTAAGCTGTGCAGATAAAGTGTCTTACTCACCGTGTATTTTTGAATTTGTTTATTTTGCGCGACCGGATTCAACCATTGACCGCATGTCAGTGTATGCAGCGCGTGTAAATATGGGGACTAAGTTAGGTGAAAAAGTAGCGCGTGAATGGGCAGACAAAGACATTGATGTGGTTATTCCTATTCCTGAAACCTCGTGTGATATTGCATTAGAAATGGCACGCGTGCTTGACTTACCGTATCGCCAAGGCTTTGTTAAAAATCGTTATATTGGTCGTACGTTTATTATGCCTGGCCAAGAGCTTCGTAAAAAATCAGTTCGCCAAAAACTCAATGCGATTGACCGTGAGTTTAAAGGTAAAAATGTCCTACTTGTTGATGACTCAATTGTACGTGGTACCACCTCAGCACAAATTGTAGAGATGGCACGCGAGTCAGGCGCTAAAAATGTTTACTTTGCATCAGCAGCACCTGAAATACGCTTTCCAAATGTATACGGTATAGATATGCCATCTGCGGCAGAACTTATTGCACACGGCCGTGAAGTAGAAGATATTAACCAAAGCATTAGCTCTGATGGTTTAATCTTTCAATCGTTAAGCGATTTAATTGCTGCCGTTAGCCAAGAAAACCCAGAGATCACTAAGTTTGAAACATCAGTGTTTGACGGACAATACATTACTGGCGACATTGATCAAGATTACTTAAACCGTATAGATAAGCTGCGCAACGATTCAGCTAAAAGCATCCGTGAAAACGCAATGTCATCTGGTTTAGAAATACATAATCAAGATGAAAACGAATCTGATTAATAATGTAATGTCAGCCTGATAGTAGGTTAAGGCCAATAAAAAAGGAGCTGTTAAGCTCCTTTTTTGCGTCTATAGAAAAGGAATATTTAAGTAAACATGGGGCTGATAATACCATTGGTCCATAGCATAGCGGTAAGTGCTAATATAATAACCAGTAAAATTAACCCGCATGTAACAACAGAGCTTGCATAAATAAAGCCGCGCTCTTGCGGAATGTGCATCAAAATTGGCACGCCGGTGTACAGTAAATAAACTGAGTAGGCGAGTGCAACTAATCCAACACACACCACAAACCACAGCTCAGGCCAAAAAGCGGCCAATGCCGACATAAACACCGGTGTAGCGGTATAAGCTGCCAGCTCAATTGTTTGGGTAAAAGTCGGTTTAGCACCAAAAGTAACCGCCATCCAATGGGCTAAATAGGCCAGTGCAAATACACCGCCAATTAAAGCGACATACATGGCTGCGCCAATCATCAGTGCGCTTTCATGGGTTAAAAATACTGGATTACCTGTACCTATACTCCAGCCTAAGTAAACCGATGAGTAGTACCCCATTGCAGAGGGAAATAAAGCGATAAGCAAAATGTGCGATAAGCTATAGGTTAAGCTTTCGTGACGGTTATCAATTGTTTGCCATTCTTCGAGTGGATGGGCGTATAAACCCCATAGGTGATTTAGTATCATTGCGTGCTCTCCATAAAAGGATATATTACTGTTTGGTTATAATTGGTTTGTTTTTATACAGTCCATTTAGTTATGGTTCAGTAAGTATACAAAGTCAAGTTATCCACATGCTTGCAATAAGGGCGAGTGTTTATTTTATTCAGAGTAATATTTCATGTTAAAATGCCATAATCGCAATTTTTAGCAATGAGTAGTCAGCGTGCCACATAGCCAGCTTTTAGAGCCAATTAACAATTTTTTATTATGCAGTACTCCCGATGAGTGGGTTGAACAAGCAATCAAAAAAGAAAACTTACCCATCATATTAATTGATCACTTAATATGTGAATTAAAAGCGGCGCAAAGTGCCATGTTTTTAATTCGTAAGTATGCGGTAGATAAAGAGAGCAGTGATGCACTGCTTGAATGGCTTAAACCGTTTGAAACGCTTATTTATAAACGTGAGGGAAATTGGCGTGATTTAGCGGCTAAAAATAAACTCACTAAATCCATTATCCCTAAATCTGACTCGCCTTATGGCCAAGATTTAATTGATAAAATGGTAATGCTGATAAAAGAAGAGCTGCATCATTTCTATCAAGTGCTCGAAATTATGGATGAATACGGTGTTGAATATAAAAGTATAACGCCATGTCGTTATGCCAAAGGCATGCTACGCAATGTTAAAACGTTTGAGCCTAATGCCTTAGTTGATAAGCTTATTGTAGGTGCTTACATAGAAGCTCGCTCGTGTGAACGCTTTGCCAAGCTTGCACCCCATGTAGATAAACGCTTAGGGGATTTTTATATTTCATTGCTGCGCTCTGAGGCACGTCATTACCAAGATTATTTAACCCTTGCTCAAGACATTGCTGATTTTGATATTACCGAGCGGGTAAAAGAATTTGCTGAAATAGAAGCACAGTTAATTTTATCTGATGACGAAGACTTTAAGTTTCACAGTGGAACACCGTTAAGTAAAAGTGCTTAGTATACTTGAGTGCTACAAATGGGTTATGTTGTTGTAGCACATACTTTAGTATCAAAATTATTTTTAAATTAGACACTTCCAAAACTCTCTCCTAATATTTAAGCAAGTCGAATTTTGAGTTATCAACGGTCTATATTGCTTTGTAATTCATTTTAATAAAAGGGCCATACCTTATTTATTATTGGGTGAGAATGTATGCAAGATAAAGAGGGATTATTTGTATTTGCAGCTGAAGAAGAACAAGCAGATACAGATCTGAAAACTTGGAAAATATTAACCGTTGAGGATGATCTTGATTATCAAAACGCGTTAGTTAACAGCTTAAAAGAGCTAAAAGCCAAAGATGGTTATAAATACGAGTTGTTAACAGCAAATTCGGTACCAGAGGCGGCTTTGGCGTTGAGCATGCACCCTGATATTGCACTTATTTTTATAGATGTGGTGATGGAGGAGGATGACTCAGGTCTGCGTTTAGTGAATACTATTCGAGAGGTCATCGGTAACGCAGAAATGCGTATTGTGCTCTTAACAGGGCAACCTGGTTTTGCACCAGAGAGCGATATCATGAAAATGCTCGATATCGATGAATACTGGAATAAATCAGACCTATCTGCCGAGAAGCTGCAATCAATTGTTAATAGCAACATGCGCACTTGGGAGTATATCTCACAAATTAGGTCAGCCAAGCAAGGTTTACAGTTGGTGCTTGATGCATCTAGAAGTATTAACGGTAAGCACGATATGGCCTCTTTCTCTTATGCTGTGCTTAAAGAAATTAGCAACATTTTAAAAATAACCGAAGGTGGTGGTATTTTTTGTTCGAGTAATTCAGACCCTAGCTCTGAATGTTTAATACTCTCAACCCATGGTTGCTTTAGTGGCATTAAAGGGCAACCTGTGGGACCTAATCTGCCTGCAGAAATGCTGCAAGACTTTAAACAAGCGATTAGAGAGCGTCGTCATATTTTTTCAAAGCACCACAGTGTGTTTTTTTTCGAAACGCCAGATCAGCAGGGCGCTGATTACATAACTATCGTCAAATCAGACAACCCAATTAGTGAGCAAAACGAATATTTACTTAAAGTATTTAGTGAAAATGTGAGCACAGGATTTGCTAATATTTCGTTATTAAATCGCTTAACCGAGCTTGCTTATACCGATGTGTCACTTAACTTGCAAAACCGTAACTGGCTAACCCGTGAAATAAAGAACATGAATGCGCAGGAGCGGCTAAAAACGCGATTGGTCATTTTTGATATTTATCAGTTTGACGAAAAAGCATTCACCTTTGGTCATGAATTTTGTAATAAATTAATGAAGTTAGTTTACCAGAGTATTGTTGATAGCTTTACTAGGTATGACCCCCGCATAGCATTGATTAGTAACAAAGCGTTTGGCATGTTAGTGAGCGTTGACTTTGATATCTCAGATGCAGTTAGTTACTTTCAAAATAAACAAAAATTCGAAATTGAACAAGTTAAGCAATACATTGATGTCCGTATTTTAGAATTAAAATTAAATGTAGCTTTAAACTTAACACCTGAAAAAGTAATCAGCCTTGCAGAGTCAAGCCTGAACTCTTCGCAGCTAAACCAAACTAAGTATATTCAGCATACCGAGGAAAAAACAGATCAAATTACTCGTCGTTATGAGCTGATGGCTGAGCTCAGAACGGCTATAGGTAATAAAAGTTTACAGGTGGCGTTACAACCCAAAATCAGCTTATCAACCTTGAAACCAGCAGGTTTTGAAGCGCTCGCTAGGTGGCAAAGAGCTGATGGCAGCTTTGTACGCCCTGATGAATTTATAGAGTTAGCTGAAACAGCCGGATTAATTAATGAACTAGACCATGTGATTTTCGAAAAAATACTAGAGACTATTAATCAACTTAAAGAGCAAGGCTGCAACTTACCCGTTGCATTTAATGCATCCTCTTATGATTTAGTTGAACCTAGTTACTTTGAGCAAATAAAAACTAAAATTGAAGAGTACAACATTCTGCCTTCTATGCTTGAGCTAGAGGTGACAGAAACGCAAGCCATAAGTAACTATAACTTAATTAAAGAAGCACTTGAACGGTTTATCACCTTAGGTATGAAAGTCAGCATTGATGACTTTGGCACTGGTTACTCGTCGTTAGCTCACATCAATGAAATACCGTCTACGTCGATAAAAATAGATCGCTACTTTGTTAGTGATCTTGAATTTAATGACAACAATCAGTACATGATTAAGATGATATTATCTTTAGCGAATCAGTTTAACTTTTCGGTAATTGCTGAAGGTGTTGAGAATGAATTTGAGGCTCAGTGGTTACATCAGCAGGGGTGCGAAACTGCTCAAGGATACTACTTTTCTAAACCATTATTTTTAAAAGATTTAATTGTGTGGCTAAAACAGTTTGAAGTGAGTAAGAATGAATAGCCTTAACAGCTTGCCGGTCGGCTCAAAAAAAAGTGTGTTATTAAAGTCTTCGTTCAGTTTATTTATCACTTTATTTATTGGCTGGCTTATATACGAACAAACATATCAAGAAAAAATAAACACCATAAAAGCTAAGCAAGATGAAAAGTTAGTCCTTATCAGTGGAGATTTTTCTAAAGAGCTCAGTAGTATTAAAAAGCTTACACGTATCCTGGCCCAAGGGCCGATTTTAAAAAGCGACACACCAAACAAGCCTTTACAATCAAAGCAAAGAAGAGATGAAATAAATAACTATTTTTTAAATTTTGCTGCTATCTCTACTAATATCGCGCAAATTCGCTGGCTAGATACACAAGGCCAAGAGCAATACCGCATTAACGCAGCCAATGGTATTGGCGAAATTGTATCGCCTGATGAGTTGCAAAATAAGCAAACCCGTTACTACTTTCAAAAAGGGATGCAGGTCAGTGCGCCTGACATTTTTGCCACAGAAATAGATTTAAATATCGAACGCAACCAAATTGTAATGCCTCATCAACCAACAATCCGTGTAACCTACCGTACGGATAAAGAAAATTACCTATTAGATGGTTTGCTAGTGGTAAACTTTAACTTAGATTATTTGTTTGATCAGATTAAAAGTTACAACCAAGAGAGCACTTTAATTAGCATTTTAAACCACGATGGCTTTTGGTTATTAAATCCTGATGCTGAATTAGAGTGGGGGTTTATGTATGGTAAAAATGAGCAAACACTCGCTTTAAAAAAACCAGAGCTTTGGCAGCAAATTATTGATGGCAATGTAGAATATGGTTCGCACTTTTTTAACCATAGTCTTTATACCTACCGCCGTTTTTCTATTTTTTCGTTGCGCGAGAAAAAAGGTAGAATTAGTAATGCTGACAAAGAATTAATTATTCTTATAAGTAGCCCCAATGAATTGTTAATAACTGTACGAAATGCGGCCTTACGGTTAGCGTTAATTTGCAGTGGATTACTATGTTTAATTAGCTTTGGTTTTATTTATCGTGAGTATAAGTTTCAAAATCAGCTATTAGCCCTGTCACATAAATTACATATTGAAAAGATAGAACTAGATATCGTTAACCGTGAGCTTGATGCCACAATTAAGCAGCAGCAGCAACTGCAAGAAGGGTTAATTGAAGCGCAAAAACTATCTTCATTAGGGTTGCTCGTGGCAGGTGTTGCTCATGAAATGAATACGCCTATCGGTGGAGCCGTTATTTCTGTTTCAAATGCAGATATGGCATTGAATAAATTAAATGAAGCGATGAAACAGGGGCTGACTAAATCAACGTTAGAAAGTACTACAACAAGTATTGGAGAGAACCTAGCGCTGGCTAAAGTTAATTTAAATAAAACCGCCGTATTAGTAAAAAGTTTTAAAAAAATGGCGATTGATCGCCATAATGATGAATTTATAGTATGTGATATTGAAAAAATTATTGAAGAGCTATTATTGTCATTAAACTCCAGGTTAAAAAACTCGCCAATAAAAGTGAAAACTGTTTTTTTACTTAATAAACAGGTGATTAGCTTGCCTGGTATTATTTCTCAGGTGGTCGAAAACTTAGTGGTTAATGCGCTAAACCATGCTTTTGATGAAAAGCAGGAGGGGGTAATAGAAATAAAAGTCGAACAAGCGACTAATAATAGCGTGAGGCTGAGCGTGTCAGATAATGGCAAAGGTGTTGATGGTGAGATAAAGGCAGATATATTTGAACCCTTTTATACTACAGCTAGAGGTAAAGGTAACACGGGTTTAGGTTTATATATGGTTTATCAATGGGTAACCCAGATTTTAAAAGGGGACATCAAACTTCATTCAGAACCACAAAGCGATACCTATTTTAAAACGCAATTTATTATTACTTTACCTGGCTTAAAAGCAAAGTCTCATTACGATTAGTCAATAAAGGCTAAAAACCCTACAAGGGGGTCGAAACTAACTCTTGAGAATTAGGGGTAACCACTAAATACGAACCTTGAGTATACCAATCGCCCAATACTGTGCGAGTAAGCGTTTGGTTATTAACTTCATAGGTATGTACATCAGGGCGGTGAGTATGGCCGTGGATCATATTAGCCACGTTATGTTTGGCGAAGGTTTCGAGTACTGCGCTTTGCACCACATCCAGTATTTCTATAGGTTTGTCTGCTTGGCTAAGTTTACTTTTTTCACGTGCATTACGCGCTATTTTTTTACGATACCACAATGGCATAGCAAGCATAAGTTTAGGCCACCACCAACCACGGCTCTTTCGACGAAACTTTTGGTACTCAACATCCTGGGTACACATTTCATCACCGTGCAAAATGACAGTAGGAGTGCCGTAGAGGTCGATCACTGTTTGCTCATTCAGTAAGGTCATTCCTGCCATATCGGCGTACTGTTCTCGCATGATAAAGTCGCGATTACCGTGTACAAAATAAATAGGAATACCTAAGTTATTAACCGCTTTTAGTTGTTCTGCCACTGCCGCTGAGAGTTCGCTAACATAATCGTCACCAACCCACACTTCAAAAAAATCACCTAAAATATATAGGGCGTCTACTTTTTGAGGAGTAATATGGGCGTGTAAAAATTTAAAAAATGCCGCTGTAATATCAGGGCGATTTTCACTCAAATGTAAATCGGCGATAAAGTAAGTTTGGCGAGTCATGGTGATTCCATTTAGATAAAAGCGGGTGAATACCCGCTTTATGTATTCTTTGAAGAATAATGCGGTCTTAGCTGACAGTTACACTTTCAATTACCACATCTTCAAGTGGTACATCTTGGTGGAAGCCATTGCTACCTGTAGCAACACCTTTGATTTTATTTACTACGTCCATGCCTTCTACTACTTCAGCAAACACACAGTAACCCCAGCCCTGTGATGTTTCACTGCTGTGGTTTAAAAAGTCGTTGTTATTTACGTTAATGAAAAATTGCGCTGTAGCTGAGTGTGGATCAGGCGTGCGTGCCATTGCTAATGTACCTACTTTGTTAGATAGGCCGTTGTTCGCTTCATTTTCAATTGGGTCGTTTACTTCTTTTTGTTCCATACCCGGTGCAAAACCACCGCCTTGAACCATAAAACCATCAATTACACGATGAAAAATAGTGCCATTATAAAAACCTGAGTTTGCATACTCTAAAAAGTTTTTAACTGTATTTGGAGCTTCGCTTTCGTGCATTTTAATGGTGATATCACCAAAATTTGTGTGTAGAACAACCATGAGATTTCCTATAGCTGGTTTGAATATTGACGCTATTTTATCGTAGTTGACCCAGATTAACAAAGAGCTTTGATAAACCGCTAGAGCCCATGCTTAGCAAGTGGTAACATAGCTTTTCTGTTAATCGTGAAGGAAAGCAACTAAATGGTACAAATATACAACACACTGACACGCCAAAAAGAAGAGTTTAAACCTATGGTCGATGGAAAAATCGACATGTATGTGTGTGGTATCACCATTTATGATTACTGTCACATTGGCCATGCACGCACATTTGTGGGTTTTGATGTAATTGTTCGCTACCTTCGCCACTTAGGTTACGATCTAAAGTATGTACGTAATATTACCGATGTTGATGATAAAATTATCAAGCGCGCAAATGAAAACGGTGAGCCGATTAACGACTTAACCGTGCGTATGACTAAAGCCATGCATGAAGACTTTGACAGTTTAAATATGCTACGTCCTGATATAGAGCCAACCGTAACCGGCCACATGGATGAAATTATTGCTATGGTTGAGCGTTTGATTGCCAAAGGCCACGCTTATGTTGCAGCCGATGGCGACGTTTTATTTGATGTTTCTACCTTTGAGCAATACGGAGCTCTTTCGCAACAAGATTTAACCATGTTGCAATCAGGTTCGCGTGTTGAAGTAGCTCAAGATAAAGACGATCCTCTTGATTTTGTTTTATGGAAAAAAGCCAAAGCAGGGGAGCCGTCGTGGTCATCACCTTGGGGTGAGGGTCGCCCTGGTTGGCACATAGAATGTTCAGCAATGAGCTCTAAGCATTTAGGTGAGCATTTTGATATTCATGGTGGTGGTTCAGACCTACAGTTCCCGCACCACGAAAACGAAATCGCGCAATCGTGCTGTGCAAATAATGGCCAGTATGTAAATACTTGGATCCACACCGGTATGGTACAAGTGAACAAAGAGAAGATGTCTAAATCGTTAGATAACTTTTTTACCGTTCGTGAGGTATTAAAACAATATGACGCAGAGTCGGTTCGTTACTTTTTAATATCAGGTCATTACCGCAGTCAGCTCAATTACTCTCAAGAAAACTTAGACCAAGCACGTTCGTCTCTTGAGCGTATTTACACCGCATTACGTGGCGTTGAGCCAGTTGAATGTGAGCTTGAGAGTAATGAGTATGTGGCTAAGTTTAGAAAAGCCATGAATGATGACTTTAATTCGCCAGAAGCATTACCGGTTGTGTTTGAAGTTGCTAAAGAGCTAAATCGTGTAAAAGACAGTGATAGCGAAAAAGCAGGACATTTAGCCTTTATTCTACGTAGCTTAGGTGAAATACTTGGTATTGCTCAACAAGTACCAGAGGCATTTTTACAAGGCGGTCAAAACGACGATGAAGTGGCTGAAATTGAGGCACTGATTGTAAAACGTAATGACGCACGTGCCAGTAAAAATTGGGCTGCAGCAGATGAAGCTCGCGATGCTCTAAATGCGTTAGGTGTAGTACTTGAAGATTCAGCGGGAAAAACAACGTGGCGTAAAGCTTAGGGTTTGTTGAGCTTTGCGGATTTAGCCATAAAGCGCTGAACACAAAAAAAGGGTTGCCATAGGGTAACCCTTTTTTGGTTATATCAATTGCATTAGATTGATTATGCTTTTAATAAAATTGATATTGTTGACCTCAATTATAGTTGAGGTTTTAAACTCGCATTCATCAATTTAAAAATGGAAAATTAATGAATATTTTACTTGCCATGATCCCAGCTTTTTTATGGGGAACGACTTATGCGGTAACTAAATACGCAACCCCAGAGTGGCCGCCAATCTTGCTAGGAGCCATACGTGCACTCCCTGCTGGTTTATTATTGTTGTTATTTAAACCTTCTTGGCCAACGGCTAAACAGTGGCCAGGCATTTTTCTAATAGGCGCAATCAATATTGCGTTGTTTTTTAGTTTTATTTTTGTAATGGCGATTAATTTACCTGCTGCGATTGCAGGTGTCGGTATGGTGTCTGTACCGGTAGTGGCATTATTGTATGCCTGGCTTGTTAAACGGCAACAGCCAGCGTTAGTGCAAGGATTTTGTGCCCTTGCTTTAGTGGTTTTAGCATGGCGCTTATTTGACCCACAACATATTGCACTTAATTTATTGGGAGTAGTGGCACTGATAGGGGCGCTATTGACTATTGTTATAGGCAGTACGCTGGTAAAAAAAGTGACCGCTAAAGTACACTGGTGGACAGTATTAACGTGGCAATTAATCATTGGTGGCAGTTTGCTAGCGATTGCTGCTGCAATACAGGCTTTTTATTTTGCTCCCCAGCAGTATCAATTTTTAACTGCATCAATAAATACAACCCAATGGCTGGCGCTATTTTGGCTGGTGGTGCCTAACACTGCTTTAGCCTATATTTTGTATGTTTGGTTATTAGGGCGAATGACAGTGGTTGAATTTACTTTTGGCACTATAGCTAACCCAATTGCCGGCATTTTATGTGCAGGGTTATTGATTAACGAACAATATGAAAGTTGGCAGTACACGATTATGTTATTAATGATCGTATTTTCGGTATTGCCACAAGGCTTGGCATTAATAAAACGAAGAATGATGATACAAAAAGCCCGCAATTAAGCGGGCTCTTCATTACTTTATTTTTTGTTTATTAGCTGTGATATTTTTCACACGCTTCTAGCGTATTCTCAATTAAGCTAGCAACCGTCATCGGGCCCACACCGCCTGGTACAGGGGTAATAAAGTCAGCTTTTTGTTCTGCGACGGCGTACTCTACATCACCCACTAATTTACCGTTGTCTAAACGGTTAATACCTACATCAATAACAATGGCGCCGTCTTTTATCCAATCGCCAGGAATAAATTCAGGTTTACCCACTGCTACAACCAGTAAATCTGCACGGCGTACATGAGTTTCTAAATCTTGGGTAAACTTATGACAAACAGTGGTGGTACATCCGGCGAGTAACAGCTCAAGTGACATAGGTCGACCCACAATATTAGAGGCACCAACAACCACAGCATGCATGCCTTTGTAACGTACGCCGGTTGAATCTAGTAAAGTAATAATACCCTTAGGTGTACATGGACGAAGAGCGGGCATACGCTGTGCTAATCGGCCAATATTATAAGGGTGAAAACCATCAACGTCTTTGTGTGGAGTAATACGCTCAAGAATTTTTTCTGCATCTAAGCCCTCAGGTAAAGGGAGCTGCACTAAAATACCATCAATTTCACCATCAACATTCAACTCATCAATTAATGCTAATAGCGCTTGCTCTGTGGTGTCTGCTGGTAAGTCGAATGACTTAGAAATAAAACCAACCTCTTCACAGGCTTTACGTTTTGAACCAACGTAAACTTGGCTTGCTGGATCTTGTCCAACAAGTACCACAGCTAATCCTGGGGCTCTAAGGTTTTGTGCAACACGTTCTGAAACTCGTTCAGCCACTGCGCTACGTACTTGTTTTGCTACTGCTTTACCATCAATGATGTTTGCCGTCATGGGTGACCTTTAATTAGGTTAATTAACTTGATACCGATACATTTAAAAAACGAATGCATATATAGGGGTTAAAATGCCGATAAAGAAAACACCTTTATCTTACTCATTTTTTAATATGGCAGCTATTTTCGCAGAAAAGCGGTTAAGCGCCAAGTTGCTTTTAAAGTATAAGCGCTCGAATTATAAAAAAGAGTTTAAATTTTATCCCTGTATCGTAATATTTGACCATTATGAACTAAAAATGAGCAATTGATTTGTTTTCTTAAAAAAACGTTTGACCTAACCCAGTCAAATCACTATTATGCACCCCGTTGTCAACGAGGTCACTCGCAGACAATAGTAAGTATCGGCGATTAGCGCAGTTTGGTAGCGCACTTGGTTTGGGTCCAAGGGGTCGCAGGTTCAAATCCTGCATCGCCGACCATTTTTATGTTTATTCATAACAATTTAACTTACTAGTGAACTATGAAGTTTTCGATGCGCCCATAGCTCAGCTGGATAGAGCAACGCCCTTCTAAGGCGTCGGTCGAAGGTTCGAATCCTTCTGGGTGCGCCATTTTGAAAACACTGTAATGCCGTGGTGATTGTAGCTCAGTTGGTAGAGCCCCGGATTGTGATTCCGGTTGTCGTGGGTTCGAGCCCCATCAGTCACCCCAATTTACAAAAAGAATATCGGCGATTAGCGCAGTTTGGTAGCGCACTTGGTTTGGGTCCAAGGGGTCGCAGGTTCAAATCCTGCATCGCCGACCACTTTCTTATAAGTGGTCTTAAATCCAACATTTAAGTATTCAAAAAAAGTTATATCGGCGATTAGCGCAGTTTGGTAGCGCACTTGGTTTGGGTCCAAGGGGTCGCAGGTTCAAATCCTGCATCGCCGACCATTTTCCCCTAAGTAAAACACATCTAAATTCTACTTTTATTACACAACATCCTTAATTTTTTCTTTATTAATCGTATTTTCACTTAATTAGTCTGTTTTTTATTCGCTTAGTCGTTATCTACCCTGATCTACCCCAAATAATTGCCCCCTACACTCGACTATCATAAATATTAGGTTATAATGCCGCGTCTATTTGTTTAATAATATAGTGCCCTAAGGGCAGAGCAGCAATGGTATCTCCTGGTAGCGACGGATTTTTTTAAGCCCCAAAGCTTGAATTTTATCAAGACGCCTATAGATTACTTTGTTTGTAAGGAAGGCGAACAGTCGCCAAAATTGAATATTGAGGTAAATCATGCAAGTTTCTGTTGAGACGACTCAAGGCCTTGAGCGCCGTCTGACCATCACCGTTCCTGCAGAGAACGTTGAGACCGAAGTAAAAAAACGCTTACAACAACTGTCAAAAACGCAGCGTATCGACGGTTTCCGTGCTGGTAAAGTTCCAGTATCAGTAATCAACAAGCGTTTCGGACCAGCTGTTCGTCAAGAAGTTGCTGGCGAAGTAATGCAACGTAATTACATTGAAGCAATTGTTGCTGAAAAAATTAACCCTGCAGGCGCACCAACATTTGCTCCTAAAGCACTTGAAGCAGGTAAAGATTTAGAGTTCTCAGCAACATTTGAAGTTTATCCTGAAGTTGAAGTTCAAGGTTTAGAGAAAATTGCCGTTGAAAAACCAGCGGTAGAAGTTACTGACGAAGATTTAGCAAACATGCTAGAAACACTTCGTAAGCAACACGCTTCTTGGGCTGATGTTGATGCAGCGGCTGGCGCAAACGACCGTGTAACGGTTGATTTCGTTGGTACTATCGACGGCGAAGAATTTGAAGGCGGCAAAGCTGAAGACTTCCCATTAGAACTTGGCCAAGGTCGTATGATCCCAGGTTTTGAAGATAACATCGTTGGTAAAAAAGCAGGCGAAGAAGTGGTTGCTGATGTAAACTTCCCTGAAGATTACCATGCTGAAAACTTAAAAGGTAAGGCGGCTCAATTCACTATCACAGTGAAAAAAGTGGAAGCGCAAGAATTACCTGAATTAAGCGATGAGTTTGCAACTAAATTCGGTGTTACCGAAGGCGGCGTAGACGCGCTTAAAGAAGAAGTTAAAAAGAACATGACGCGTGAGCTAGACCAAGCGGTTAAAGCTAACGTTAAAGACCAAGCAATTAAAGGTCTTTTAGAGCAAAACGAAGTTGAAGTGCCTAAAGCATTAATCGACCAAGAAGTTGACGCACTACGTCAGCAAGCTGCTCAACGTTTTGGTGGTAATGGTCAAAACATGCCAGAGCTTCCAGCTGAATTGTTCCACGAACAAGCTGTAACACGTGTTAAAACTGGCCTATTATTAGGTGAAGTGATTAAAGCGAATGACATAAAAGTTGATGACGCTAAAGTTGAAGCATTGATTGCTACTGTAGCTTCTGCATACGAAGATCCAACTGAAGTAGTAGAATACTACAAAGCAAATGATCAACTAATGCAGCAAATGCGTAATGTAGCAATGGAAGAACAAGCTGTTGAAGCTATTTTAGCTAAAGCAACTGTGACTGATGTTGAAAAAGCATTTGATGACATCATGAATCCACAGCAAGGTGCATAATAAGTCATTGACTTAAGCGCTCGCTAACGATTAAATGGCTCGTGTTACTCTGTTTATGCAGTGTGCCCGGGCCATTTTAGTTTGTGGTTCTTAATTAGCTAAAAATGATCATTATGCTTTTCTTAGAATAAGTATAAGCGCATAAGGAATTAAATAAGTATGAACACTGGTATGACAGATCCCCTAAACGCATTAGTCCCTATGGTTGTTGAGCAAACAGCTAAAGGCGAGCGCTCGTTTGATATTTATTCGAGACTATTAAAAGAGCGTATTATCTTTTTAACGGGCCAAGTTGAAGACAACATGGCAAACCTGATCTTAGCGCAAATGCTATTTTTAGAATCAGAGAACCCAGAAAAAGATATTTTCTTATATATCAATTCACCGGGTGGCTCTGTCACTGCGGGAATGGCTATTTACGATACAATGAACTTCATTAAACCAGACGTAAGCACAATCTGTGTAGGCCAAGCGGCTAGCATGGGCGCATTTTTACTGTCTGGTGGCGCGAAGGGTAAACGTTTTTGTTTACCAAATTCACGCGTGATGATTCACCAACCGTTAGGTGGATTCCAAGGTCAAGCGTCTGACTTTGAAATACACGCAAAAGAAATCCTGTCTATTAAAGACAAGTTAAATCGCTTAATGGCTGAGCATACTGGCCAACCGCTTGACGTTGTTTCACGCGATACAGACCGTGACAATTTTATGAGTGCAAGCCAAGCTGTAGATTACGGTATTGTTGACTCAGTATTTACTAATCGCGGTAGCAAGTAAGTATGCCTGCAAGCAGTGATGCTTGCTAATGAGAGTTACTATGCGAAAAACACTAAATTTTGGTATAGTTAAAGCGTATTAAAATAGCCACCAAGACTTTGGTGGCCAACGTAATAAAATGAGGTAGCTGAATGTCTGACACTCCTACAGACGGCGACAAAAGTAATAAATTGTTATACTGCTCTTTTTGTGGCAAAAGCCAGCATGAAGTTCGAAAGTTAATTGCAGGACCTTCAGTATACGTTTGTGATGAATGTGTAGAGCTGTGTAATGATATTATCAGGGAAGAAATTAAAGACATCGCGCCTAAGCATGATGCCGCTGACAAATTACCTGTGCCAAAAGAAATTCGTAACCACTTAGACGACTACGTTATTGGTCAAGACCATGCGAAGAAAGTATTGTCTGTAGCGGTTTACAATCACTACAAGCGTTTACGCAATCAATCAACTAAACAAGACGTTGAACTAGGTAAAAGTAATATTTTATTAATTGGCCCAACCGGGAGTGGTAAAACATTATTAGCTGAAACGTTAGCTCGTTTACTTGATGTGCCGTTTACTATGGCCGATGCCACCACACTAACCGAAGCCGGTTATGTAGGTGAAGATGTTGAAAACATTATTCAAAAGCTTTTACAAAAATGTGACTACGACGTAGAAAAAGCACAACGTGGTATTGTTTACATTGATGAAATTGACAAAATTTCTCGTAAATCAGATAACCCATCAATCACACGTGATGTATCAGGTGAAGGTGTACAACAAGCCTTACTTAAACTGATTGAAGGTACAGTGGCTTCTGTTCCTCCACAAGGTGGACGTAAACATCCACAGCAAGAGTTCCTGCAAGTAGACACCTCTAAAATACTGTTTATTTGTGGTGGTGCATTTGCTGGTCTTGATAAAGTTATTGAACAGCGTAGCCACAAAAACACCGGTATTGGTTTTGGTGTTGACGTTAAAGAGTCGGCGGCGAGCCGTTCTTTGAGTGAAACATTTAAAGATGTTGAGCCAGAAGATTTAGTAAAATATGGTTTAATTCCAGAGTTTATTGGACGTTTACCTGTGGTTGCAACACTGACAGAACTTGATGAAGCCGCGCTGGTACAAATTCTAAGTGAGCCTAAAAACGCCATTACTAAACAGTTTTCAGTATTGTTTGGTATGGAAGATGTTGAGCTTGAGTTTCGTGATGATGCACTGCGTGCTATTGCTCATAAAGCAATGGAACGTAAAACCGGTGCGCGTGGCTTACGTTCAATCGTAGAAGGTGTATTGCTTGATACTATGTATGAGCTGCCTTCAATTGATAACGTTAGCAAAGTGGTTGTTGATGAAACCGTTATTAAAGGCGAGTCTGATCCTATCTTAATTTATGATAGCAGTAATCAAGAACACGCTGCGGCAGATTAAATTCTGAGCGAATTATAAAAAAAGGGAGCCAATGGCTCCTTTTTTTATAATTAATTTAATCGAGTTAACAAAAATTGTTGAACTTTAATTAGGTTATCCCCATATACTTGAGTAATCTTTAAATAAATGAAGTGCAAAGAGAAAATACAATGACGCTTGAGAGAAACGATCGAGTCGAAATCCCTGTGCTAGCACTGCGCGATGTGGTGGTGTATCCACACATGGTGATCCCGCTTTTTGTAGGCCGTGAAAAATCAATAAAATGCCTTGAAGCGGCAATGGATAAAGACAAACAAATTTTCTTAGTTGCACAAAAAGATGCAACTGTAGATGAGCCTGAGAAAGACGATATTTATCGTGTTGGGACAATTGCGACTGTACTTCAATTATTAAAGCTACCCGATGGTACAGTAAAAGTATTAGTTGAAGGCACACAACGTGCGAATATCGAAGAGTTTGTTGATAACGAAGACTTTTTCGTTGCCAATGCACAGTTTATTGAATCGGATTCAGTGAACGAACAAGAACAAGATATCTTTATTCGTAGTGCATTGAGCCAGTTTGAAGGCTATGTAAAATTAAATAAAAAAATCCCACCTGAAGTCATGACCTCGGTATCGGGTATTGATGAGCCTGCGCGTCTTGCTGACACTATGGCAGCACATATGCCATTGAAAGTGCCTGAAAAACAAAAAGTACTTGAAATATCTAGCGTTACAGAACGTTTAGAGTACTTAATGGCGCTGATGGAAGGTGAAATAGACTTATTGCAAGTTGAGAAGAAAATTCGCACACGCGTTAAAAAGCAAATGGAAAAATCCCAGCGTGAGTATTACCTCAATGAGCAAATGAAAGCGATTCAAAAAGAGTTGGGTGAAATTGATGACGTACCGGATGAATTTGAAGCGTTGAAAAAGCGCATTGAAGAGTCTGGCATGCCATCAGAAGCGAAAGAAAAAGCCACAGCTGAGTTAAATAAGCTTAAGATGATGTCGCCAATGTCGGCAGAAGCCAGTGTTGTTCGCTCGTACATAGATACGTTAATTAACGTACCGTGGAAAAAACGCTCCAAGGTGAAAAAAGACTTAGCCGGCGCGCAAAAAATATTAGATAGCGATCACCACGGCCTTGATAAAGTCAAAGAGCGCATTATTGAGTACCTCGCAGTACAACAGCGCACAAATAAACTTAAAGGGCCAATCTTATGTTTAGTTGGACCGCCAGGTGTAGGTAAAACATCACTTGGACAGTCTATTGCGCGTTCAACGGGTCGTAAATACGTTCGTATGGCACTCGGTGGCGTACGCGATGAGGCTGAGATTCGTGGGCATCGTCGTACTTACATTGGCTCTATGCCTGGTAAGTTAATTCAAAACATGACTAAAGTGGGCGTTAAAAACCCATTATTCTTGTTAGATGAAATTGACAAAATGTCAGCAGATATGCGCGGTGACCCTGCATCAGCATTGTTAGAAGTATTGGATCCTGAACAAAACAGTCACTTTGCGGACCATTACTTAGAAGTTGATTACGACTTATCTGATGTGATGTTTGTGGCAACCTCAAACAGCTTTAATATTCCAGGTCCTTTATTAGACCGCATGGAAGTGATTCGATTATCGGGTTACACCGAAGACGAAAAGCTAAATATTGCTAAAGAGCACTTAATTCCTAAGCAAATTAAGCGTAACGGTTTAAAAGCTAAAGAAGTTGAAATTGCCGACAGTGCCATCATTGGTATTATCCGTTATTACACCCGTGAAGCGGGCGTGCGTAATTTAGAGCGTGAAGTATCTAAGCTATGTCGTAAAGCGGTTAAAAATATCTTAATCGAAAAAGACACTAAAACAGTGACTATCGATGCAGATAACCTTGAAGAGTACTTAGGTGTGCAACGCTTTGATTACGGTAAAGCAGAAGACGGCGACCGTATTGGTCAAGTTACAGGCCTTGCATGGACAGAAGTAGGCGGTGACTTACTCACGATTGAATGCGCTGCAGTACCAGGTAAAGGCAAATTGACTTACACCGGCTCGTTAGGCGATGTGATGCAAGAGTCGATTCAAGCGGCGATGACCGTTGTGCGTAATCGTGCTGATGAGCTGCGTATTAATAGCGACTTTTATGAAAAACGCGATATTCACGTACACGTACCTGAGGGCGCAACACCTAAAGATGGCCCAAGTGCCGGTATTGCAATGGTAACGTGTTTGGTTTCAAGCTTAACCGGTAATGCGGTGCGCTCTGATGTAGCCATGACAGGTGAAATTACCTTACGTGGTGAAGTATTGCCTATTGGTGGTTTAAAAGAGAAATTATTAGCGGCTCACCGTGGTGGGATTAAAACGGTCATCATTCCAAAAATTAACGAACGTGACTTAAAAGAGATACCTGACAATGTATTGGCGGGTCTTGATATTCACCCAGTTACATGGATTGATGAGGTATTAAAGCTTGCTTTAGTGCATCCAGTTGATAGTTTTTCAGTCGAAACACCGAAAAAGCAGTAAAAAAGCCAAAAAAAGTGCTTTTAGGGGCTTTTCAAATCTAAACGGTATGATAAGTTAAGCACTGGTTTTCAAGCCTAGCCCTTGCAGGGCCTAGGCTTAAGAAAAATATAATCATATGAGCTTTAAATAAATGCTCAAAAATTTCAAAACAGTGATGTTAGTTTAAAAAAACAATCGCTCTTGATAACAACAATGAAAGAGGATGATATTGTGAATAAATCTCAATTAATCGATCAAATCGCAGCTGATGCTGACATTTCTAAAGCGGCTGCAGGTCGTGCACTAGATTCATTCATCGAATCTGTATCTGGCGCGCTAAAAGATGGCGACTCAGTTGCACTTGTTGGTTTTGGTACTTTCTCTGTACGTGAGCGTGCTGCTCGTGCAGGTCGTAACCCACAAACTGGTGAAACGATTCAAATTGCTGCTGCTAACATCCCAGCTTTTAAAGCCGGTAAAGCGCTTAAAGACGCAGTAAACTAATCACTGTGTAAACAAATTAGTTATGGCGAGTGAACAATACGCTTAATTATTCTAATCGATGAATTAAGTTACTTCACCGCCAGTTACTTCAAGTGAAAAAGCGTATCTGGTAAGATACGCTTTTTTTACATATGACAAGGTAGAAAAGACCTTGGTCAGAAAAGAGATAAACAAATGCTTGAGAAAATCAGAGAAGGTTCGCAAGGGCCGGTAGCCAAAGTCATTTTAGGCGCGGTGATTTTATCTTTTGCCTTAGCTGGGATCGGTAGTTACTTAGGTCAAACCACAGAACAACCCGTTGCTGAAGTAAATGGAATTAAAATTAGCCAAACAGAATTTAGCCGTGCGTTTCAAAATGAACGTAGCCGCTTAGAACAACAATTTGGTGAATATTTTACCCAAATAGCAGCCGATCCAACTTATATGGCTCAAATACGTCAAGGCGTGATTGACCGTTTAGTACAACAAGAATTACAAAGCCAGTTAGCGACTGAGCTGGGTCTGCGTGTGAGTGATGAAAGTATTCGTCAAACAATTTTAGAGCTTCCTTATTTTAAAATTGGCGATCAGTTTAATAACGACCGTTACTTACAAGTGATTCGTCAAATGAACTTCCAACCTGATTCATTTCGAGAGTACCTTCGTGATGATATGACACGTAGCCAGTTAGTGTCAGCGGTTGCAGGAACTGACTTTGCATTGCAAAACGAGCTTAAATCAGCCATTGCACTGCAACAACAAACTCGCAGCATTGATTATTTAGTCATTGATAAACAAGCAATGCAGGCTGATGTTGACGTTACTGATCAAGAAGTGGCTGATTATTACGAATTAAATGCAGGGCAATTTTTATCGCCAGAGCTTATTTCAGTTAATTACATTGAGTTAGATGCAGATGATATCGATGTTGCATCGGTAAGCGAAGACGACGTAAAAGCATATTATGAGCAGAGTAAAGCGCAATATGTTGAGCCTGAAAAACGTCGTGTATCACATATCTTAATTGATAACAGTGAAGATGACGATGCGGCAAAAGCGAAAGCTGAGTCTTTATTAGCACAGCTTAATGCGGGTGCTGATTTTGCACAATTAGCTGAATCGTCGTCAGATGATATTGTTAGCGCCGAAATGGGTGGTGACCTAGAGTGGATTGAACGTGATGTCATGGAGCCTGCATTTGAAGATGCTGCTTTTGCACTGCAAAACAAAGGTGATTACTCTGATGTAGTAGCCTCTGAATTTGGTTATCACATCATTAAACTTACAGACATTCAATCGCAGCAAGTTAAACCTTACGATGCCGTGAAAGCCGATTTACGTGCTGAACTTGAACAAGCTGAAAAAGTGGATGCGTTTTACGAGAAGCAAACAGAAATGGGTGCGTTAGCATTTGAGATTTCTGACCGCTTAGACGATGCTGCTGAAGTGGCGGGTGTTGAAGTACAATCTACACCGCTATTAGCACTGAGTGCGCTTCCTGAGCCGCTTAATAATCCTGCGGTTATAACCGCATTATCATCAGTTGAATTACTAGAAGATAAAGTAAACTCAGAAGTAATCGAACTAGGTAATGAGCACGTGATTGTGGTTCGTGTTAACGAGCATCAACCGGCTGCAACTAAAGCATTGAGCGAAGTAAGCGAGCAAATTAAAACACGCTTAGTAAACGAAAAAGCGTCGGATCTTGCTAAAGAAAAAGCACGTACCTTATTTGCACAAATCAAAGACGGTAAGAGCTTAAACGATGTTGCTGCTGAGCAGTCACTAAGTGTTCGTCAAGAGTCGCAACTTACTCGTGAAAGCTTTGCTGTTTCGCCTGCTATTGTTACTCAAGTATTTAAAATGGCGCACCCACGTGATGGCGCAGTTTATGATGTAGTTAACTTAAACAATGGTGATGCTGCCATTGTTGCGCTTAACTCAGTCACGGATGCACCTGTAAGTGACAGCATTGAGCCACAAATGAAGCAAAATATCACGATGGCCCAAGCACAGAAAAACTATACGGTATTTATTGAGTCGCTTAAGCAACAAGCGGAACTAAATGTACCAAAAGCAGCGCAACCTGCTGAATAAGTAATAGCTAAACTATAAAAGGCGCCAATTGGCGCCTTTTTTGTTTTTGTATTAACAGCTTAATAAGCGTTGAGTAACCTTTGACTGTGGGCTTTGAAAAATAGCTTCAGTGGGACCGTATTCAACAATTTCACCTTTATTGAGAACGACTAATTGGTCGCTAATATGACGCACTAAACTTAAGTGATGGGTGATCAAAATATAGGTTAAACCGGTTTCGAGCTGTAATTTAAGTAATAAGTTAACTATTTGCGCCCTCACAGAGGGGTCAAGCGACGAAAGTGCCTCATCGAGTACAACGACCTTGGGATCTAAAATAAGTGCGCGAGCGAGCGCTATACGCTGTAATTGCCCAATACTAAACATATGCGGATAGTATTGTTGATGATCAACCAGCAAACCGACCTTAAGTAAAGTACTGCCAATTTTTTCACTGCGCTGATCTTTATCAAAATCGGTATTAAATTTTAGGCAATCGTCGAGCATTTCTGCAATGGTTAATGCCGGGTTTAATGAGGTGGCCGAATCTTGAAAAATCATTCGGATATAACGGCACTGAGCATCGCGCTGGCCGTTGTTTTCAATGGTGTTATTTTCTAATAATATTTGTCCGCTGTCTGCACTGTATGCGCCAACTAACAATTTAGCGAGGGTGCTTTTTCCTGAGCCGGTTTCACCAATAATGGCAATCGTTTCACCTTTACCAATACTAAATGAGATGTTTTTTAGTACATCAAATTTTTTACGGCTAAATAAACCTGCACGCATGTTAAAGGTTTTTGACAAGGCTTGAACTTTTAACAAGGGTTGCATTATTTTACTTCCTTGATCAATGGAAAGTGACACGCGTAACTATGGCCGTGGTGTTTAGAGAGTTTAGGGGCAACCACACACTCTTTTTGTGCTTGCGGGCAACGCGGTCCTAAACGACAACCAATCGGTAAATGTTGTAGTGTAGGTATGGTGCCTTTTAATGCATAAAAAGGTTCTTTATGGGCTAAGCCGTGCTCATAATCAGGTAAGCTTTTTAATAAAGCCTGCGTATAGGGATGACGCGGTTGGCTAAAAATACGGTGCGTTGGACCCGCTTCAACCATTTGTCCGCAATACAAAACATGAATACCATGTGACCAATTTACTATTTCTTCTAGCTCATGGGAAATCATCAAAATAGACATATTCTTTAGCTGATTCAAACTTTTTAATAATCGAAATACCTGCGCACGAGTGGTACTTTCTAGTGCGGTTGTTGGCTCATCAGCAATGAGCAATTTAGGTGTACGCGCAATGGCCATGGCTATCATGACTTTTTGACACACACCTTCAGAGAGTTCATGAGGGTAGCTATCAAGCACGGCTTCATGATTTTTAATGCCCACTTTGTGTATCAGTGCTTTTACACGATCTTTACGTTCTCGGTTGCGTTTTAAGAAAAACCCTTTGGCGGCTACTTCAGGCAGTGTTTCAGCGATTTGGTTAAATATTTTTGCAGTAGGGTCAAGGCAGCGACTTGGATCTTGATAAATCATTGCAATGTCTTGGCTGACGGTTTTACGGCGCTGCTCTGGTGTGAGGCGCATTAAATCAACACCGCGCCAATGCATTCTATCGGCGGTTATAACCCAGCGTTCGTTAAGTACGCCTACAATGGCTTTTGCAATTAAGCTTTTTCCTGAGCCTGACTCTCCCACTAAGGCGTGTACTTCACCTTCTTTTAAACTAAAACTTACCCGGTCAACAGCGCGAATAGCGGTTTCAGACGTTTGCAGCTCTATGGTTAAGTTTCGAATATCTAGTAAATGCATTTAATCGGCCTTACGCGCTTGTAAAACTTTGCGAAGTCCATCGCCCACCAAGTTTGTTGAAAGAACGGCTAAAAATAGCAGTACACCCGGAAGAGCCACCGTCCATGGCGCTAAATAAATAAGCCCTAAGTTTTCGGCCAAAATAGCACCCCATTCAGTGGTCGGCGGCTGTGCGCCAAGTTTTAAAAACCCTAGCGCAGCAATATCTAAAATAGCAGTAGAGAGGGCCATAGTAAAAATAACCACAATATATTCATACACATTAGGAAAAATACCGCGCGATAAAATATGCCACTTAGAGGCCCCATCGAGCCGGTACGCTGTGACATAATCTTTACCTAGCTCATCAACGATCAGGTTTCTAATGGAATGAATAAACTGTGGTAACAGCGCTAAAATAATTGCCCAAACGGTATTCATTAACCCTGGGCCGAGTATGGCAATAATAATAATGGCCAATAATAATGAGGGGATAGACAAGGTTACATCAAGTAAATGGTTCAAAAAGCTAGAGCGTATGCCTTTGCTAATACCAGCAAATGTCCCGACTAACACGCCAATTATGGTGGTAATTAGGGCAGCCACGACCGACAAACCAAAAGTATAAGTCGCACCATTCATCAAGCGTGAAAGCACATCTCGGCCTAAGTCATCGGTGCCTAAAATAAACCGTACATCGCCCATTTCATTCCATGAAGGTGGCAGCAGTAGTGCATTACTGTGCTGTTGGTTTACTCCATAGGGCGCAAGAAACGGCGCTGTTGCAGCTAATATACTAAAGGCAATAAACACCCATAAACCCACCAAAGCAGGATGGTTATTTTTAAATTTTCGCCATAGTCTCGCTAATGGCGATTTATTTGAATCTTCTGAAAATAAATTAAACTTTGCCATGCGCTTGGTTCCGAGACAGAGGATCGAGTAGGGTGTATGTTAGTTCGGCTATAATTGTGGCAATAATAATGAAAAAAGAAACGGCCATTAACCCCCCTTGTATGGCAGGGTAGTCACGTTGATAAATACTGTCTATTAACCAACGGCCAATCCCCGGCCATGAAAAAATAACCTCGGTGATCATAGCAAGGGTGATTAAGGTGCTAAATTGCAAACCAATTTGCTTTATGACTGGCAGTAATGCATTTCTCAGGGCGTGATGAATAATAAGCTGTCCACGGTTGAGGCCTTTGGCGCGAGCTGTTTTGATAAAGTTTTGATCCATTACTTTTAACATTGACTCGCGAGTAAAGCGCACCAATACAGTGGTCGGATACATAGCCAGTACAATGGTAGGTAACGTTAGGTGATGCAGTGCATCAAGCATTGCCATGCCATTGTAGGGAAAATCAGCAAGTAAAATATCCAGTAAGATAAACCCCGTACTGGCAGGTATTTCATACAATAAGCTCACTCGCCCCGACATAGGAAACCAACCAAGTTTGAGCGAAAAAACCATAATTAGTAATAACGCGAGCCAAAAAATAGGCATAGAATAACCAACCATAGCTGTTGAGCTAATTAATTTATCAGGCCATTGTTTATGATAAGCCGATGCTAAAATCCCGACAGGCACGCCTACTACAACCGAGATGACTAACGCATAAATACTCAGCTCTAAGGTCGCTGGAATTAAATCAACCACGTGAGCAAAAACACTATCTCCTGAGGCAAACGACACGCCCCAATCGCCTTGTACTATTCGCCCAACAAAGGCAATGTACTGCATAAAGTAGTTACTGTTAAACAGGTACTTTTCTTCTAGCTGTGCATTTTGAGTAAAGTTAGTGTCTGGTATGCCGCTTAAGTTACTCAGTGGATCGCCAGGGAATAAGTAGCTCAGCGAAAAAGTAAAAATACTCAGTAATAACACCATGAAAAATAACAATCCGAGGCGGCGTAAAATATAATCGAATAACATTACTTCTTCCTCGCGTTAGCCAATGAAATAGCGCCAAATGGCCCGAGTGTGATCCCCTCAACATCAGCACTACTTGCCTGAAAACGCATGCCGTGGGCTATTGGGTATAAGGGTAATTGTTCGATGATCATACTTTGTGCAGCGTCGTAATATTGTTTACGTAAATTTAAATCGGTCGTATCGAGAGCTTTAGTTAACAGTAAATCAAATTCAGGATTACACCAGTTCGCTGGGTTTTTGCCACTGAAGGTCGCGGTGCAGCTAAGTAACGGGCTAAAAAAGTTATCAGGGTCAGGCGTATCTGCTGCCCAACCTAATAATACACTGTCGTGACGGTGCTCGCCTATGCGTTGAATAAAGGTGTTCCACTCATACTCGACAATATTAACGTTAACGCCAATTTTGCGTAAATCGCTTTGCATCAGCTCTGCCATTTTTCGTGCATTGGGGTTATAAATACGGCTGACAGGCATAGCCCAAATGCTCATATCAAACCCTTTTTCATAACCCGCTTCAGTTAATAGTTTTTTTGCCAGTTGTGGGTCGAAAATTGGCATGTTCTTTTGTGGTTCAAACGCCCACGACGTGGGTGGCAGTATTGACCGCGCACGAAGTCCATTACCGTAGTAAACTGCCTGCATTATTTTTTCTATATCAATGGCATGCACTAAGGCTTGGCGTACTTTTAAGTTATCAAACGGAGGGCGTTCGGTATTAAATGCCCAATAACCTATGTTTAAGTTGGTTTCCCTTTCAACGTTAATATCATCTCGCTGAGCTAAAATACTTAACTGTGCACTGCTAGGATGCGCAGTTACGTCACACTCTTTGGTAAGAATTTTAGCAATACGCGTGGTGCCATTAGGGGTAATGTCGTACACCAACTGCTCAAGTGCCACCTCGTGTTTCCAATAGTCAGCGTTTTTATAAAAGCGTACTAAATGGTCTCGTCGGTATTCTTTGTAAATATAAGGACCGGTGCCAACTGGATATTGATCAAATAGGTTTTCTTGGTTGTTGGCTTTGAGCGCCATGGCATATTCTTTAGAGAGCACCACTGCGAAATCGGTCGCCATATTCGCTAAAAAACTGCTTTCTGCGTTAAATAATTCAAACCGAACTTGGTGATCAGACACCCTGACAATTTTACGAATAAGTTGGTCAATACCCACACTTTGAAAGTAGGGGTAATTCGCATCACCGACAAAGTGATAGGGGTTGTATACATCAAATAAACGACTGAAAGTGAAAATGACATCATCAGCGTTAAATTCGCGTGTTGGGGTAAAATACGCGGTGGTATGAAATTTAACACCTTTACGCAGAGTAAAAGTGACAGACTTACCGTCTTTGCTAATTTTCCAGTCGGTGGCTAGTTCGCTTTTAAATTCAGCAGTCACAGGGTCAATACTAATTAACCGGTCGTACAACTGGTTAGCAATAATATCGATGGTTGATCCTGTGGTTGTGACTTGTGGATTGAACGACACAGGATTTGCCTCAGCGCAATAAACGAGGCCTTGGTTTTTTTCTTCTAAGATTTCTTCTTTACTATCAATGCAACCTACTAAACTCAATGATAATAAAGCAAGTAATAATTTATGCACCCGCACAACCTCTACTATTCCAGCAAATTGTATTTTTTCAAATAACCACGTAATTGATGATACGTTAAACCAAGTACTTCTGCAGTCTTCTTTTGATTAAATTGGCTATGTTCTAATGCTTTTTTTATTAATGTGATCTCAAATTCATTAGAGAGTGTTTTTAAGTCACAAGGAAACTCAGGTTCTGCGTTACTCAAACTCGGTGTTACAGGCGCTTCTATGGGCTGGGTATTAACAACTTCATTTTGCACAGCAACAGGGGCTTGTGTATGTTTAATACGTGCTTTAGGTCTAAAGCGGCTTTCGAATGGGTCTAAAATAATTTTATGCACAGGGATATGTTCATTGCCGTGGCGATACAGACTTCGCTCCACCACATTTTTAAGCTCACGGACATTACCCGGCCACTCATAACTGAGTAAACTTTCTTGTGCATTGCGAGTAAAGCCACTAAATAACTCCCACTCTAAGTCGCGTGCCATATTCATTGCAAATTGCTCAGCCAGTAACATAATATCGTCTTGGCGTTCGCGCAGTGGCGGTAGAGTGATTACATCAAACGCGAGCCTATCGAGTAAATCGCTTCTAAACTCACCTTGCTGCGCTAAATGGGGTAAGTCTTCATTGGTCGCACAGACTAAGCGCGTATCTACTTTAACCGTTTGTTTGCCGCCAACACGCTCAAACTCACCATACTCTATTACCCTTAATAGCTTTTCTTGCACTAGGGCAGAAGTATTTGCCAACTCATCTAAAAATAAGGTGCCGCTATTAGCCCGCTCAAATCGGCCTTCATGGCGTTTACTTGCGCCGGTAAATGCACCACTTTCATGGCCAAATAATTCACTTTCGAGTAGATTTTCGTTTAATGCCGCACAGTTGAGTTTGACGTAACTTTGATCCCAGCGCTTGGATAAAAAGTGTAAACGTGCTGCAATAAGCTCTTTACCGGTACCGCGTTCACCAATAATAAGTACGGGTTTATCTAGGTTTGCTAGCTGCGATACCTGATCAAGAACCGATAAAAAGCTGTCTGATTGGCCGAGCAAATTATCCTGTTGGCGATATTGACTCATATTTCCTAACTCTTAGTCATTTTTACTAACAGTTAGTGTATTTCATTATGATTGATAACAAAAGCAATTTGTAATTTGGATTTAACTATTTGAAATTTATTGCTATTTTAAAATTAAAAAAGTTGGCAAGCATATTGATACTAATAAAAGCAGACACATTTAGATTAAATAATAGAGGTATATGTTATGGGAATTTTTTCACGTTTTGCAGACATTGTTAATTCTAATATCAATGCCATTTTAGATAAAGCAGAAGACCCTGAAAAAATGGTTCGTCTTATTATCCAAGAGATGGAAGATACACTGGTAGAGGTACGCTCTACATCAGCAAAAACACTCGCTGAGAAAAAAGAATTAGTACGTCGCGTAGACACACTAAAAGCCCAAGTAAACGATTGGCAAGACAAAGCCGAATTGGCACTGAGCAAAGATCGTGACGATCTAGCACGCTCAGCATTACTTGAAAAGCAAAAATCAGCCGACGCAGTTGCTGCGGTAGAAAGTGAACTTGACCATGTAGAGTCTCATATTGAGAAGCTACAACAAGAGGTAACTACGCTACAAGAAAAGCTAGCAGATGCTAAGGCACGTCAAAAAGCGATTATTTTACGTCAACGCTCGGCTGAGTCGCGCCTTGAAGTTAAAAAAGCGCTTGATAGTTCTAAAGTAGAGGATGCACTTAATCGCTTTGAACGTTACGAAACCAAAATTGATGGGCTAGAATCTCAAATAGAGTCTTATGATTTAGGTAAACAAACGTTAGCTGATGAAATTGCAGACTTACAAAAGAATGAAAAGATTGATGACGAGTTAGCTGAACTTAAAAAGAAACTCGCAAATAAATAAAACGATAATATCAGGGGCCACGTGCCCCTGACATCAACATAGAATACGGATTGTCAGGAGAGGATTATGTTTGATCCAGAGATACTAGTTGCCCCCTTTATCTTGTTTATGATTTTTGTTGCGCCACTGTGGTTAATTTTACACTACCGTAGCAAAAAGCAAGTAAGCCAAGGGTTGAGTGAGCATGAGCATCGCCAATTATTGGAGCTTGCACAAAAAGCTGAGAAAATGGCTGATAGAGTAGAAACATTAGAAGCGTTGCTTGATCAAGAGTCACCTCAGTGGAGACAAAAAGTATGAACACTAAACGCGAATTATTCAGAGACCCACAACGCGGCAAAATAGCTGGCGTATGTGCCGGTTTAAGTGACTACTTTAATATGGAGTTATGGTTAGTTCGCATTATATTTGTTAGTGCGGTACTACTAACCGGTGGCCCATTATTTGTGGTAGCGTACATTGCAGCATGGTTTATTTTAGATAAAAAGCCTGCTGCAACACATAAAACGCATTCAACTTATAGTGATGACCCACTGGAAGTTAAGTTTAAAGTATGGCAAAAGGGCGAGCCACCTCGTCGTGCATTACAAGACTTAAAAGAGCGTTTAACACGTGTTGATGTTCGCTTACAAGAGATGGAACGTTACGTTACCTCAAGCGAATTTACGGTCAGTCGTGAAATTAATAAACTTTAAAGGATTGATAAGCACCTTGTTTGTAACGTGAACAATTACGGCAGATAGGGTGCAAAACACTTTATGAGCCAATCATTTGCAAAAAAGACCTTTAAAACCTTTAAAGGCAAAGCACAAAAAGCCCTGCACCGTAGTTTAGACCAACATGTTAAGCTTGCTGTAACTGGGTTGAGCGGCAGTGGTAAAACCGCGTTTATAAGTGCGTTAGTTAAGCACTTAACCTCTCAGGCGAATGACAACAACTTACCTTTTTTTGATGTGATGCGCGAGCATCGTCATATTGCCACTAAAATTGTGCCGCAAGAGGCATTAAACGTGCCCACTTTTGATTATAACCGTGCAATGAGTGCCTTACTGCCAATGGAAGGTGACCCTGCTTGGCCGGCGTCTACTGAGCGAATAAATACCCTACGCTTGGCGATTAAATACCAAAGTAATGCGGGTCTGCGAGGTCATTTTTCACCGCAATCAACGTTATACCTTGATATTATTGACTATCCAGGCGAATGGCTGCTCGATTTACCTATGCTTGAAAAAAGCTATACTGCGTGGTGTGAACAGCAATACCCATTATTAAATCAGTCTCCTCGCAGCGCTACCTCAGGCGATTTTTTACACGCCGTAGAGCAACTTGATTTACATGCGCCTGTGGATGAAAGTGAGCTTGCTAACATTGCACAACTTTATCAACGCATGCTAGTAGGGCTAAAAAAAGACACCAAACTTGCGATGTTACAACCCGGGCGAATGTTAATGCCAGGCGACTTGCAAGGTGCGCCGTTATTGTTATTTTTTCCAATTAATCCTGAAAAAATGAAAGACGATGTGGTGGCGGGTTCTAATTTAGCGCATTTAATTAAACGTTTTAATGCTTACGTGAAAGAAGTCGTTAAGCCATTTTATAATGAGCATTTTCGTCATTTTGACCGCCAAATTGTGTTGGTTGATGTACTCAGTGCATTAAATGAAGGCCATGAAACGTTGCATGAGCAAAGCCGTGTTATTAATCAATTGTTGGCACATTTTAGTTATGGGGAGTCTGGCTTTTTTAAACGTTTATTCAAACCGAATATTGATAAAATATTGTTTGCTGCTAATAAGTCAGATCACATCAGTGCTAAGCATCATAAAGCGTTAGCCTTGTTACTAGACTCGCTGGTCAAAGAGCAAAGTAATCATTTAAAGTTTGATGGTGTACAAATTGAAACTATGGCTATGTCATCAATTACCGCAACCCAACCTCGCCAAGTGGTTGATAAAGGTCAAACTCTTGATTGCGTTTACGGTAAACCTTTAAATGAGCATGAGTGGCTGACTTATTTACCACCAGAGCCGCCAAGTCGAATGCTTAATAAAAGTGAGTGGCCAGCGCAAGGGTTTGAATTTTTGTCATTTTCGCCGATGCCAAGCCCCGACAAACAACTTAAACATATTCGATTAGATCATGTGATGCAGTACCTGCTAGGAGACAAATTAACATGAGTGAGTCAACGCAACAGTTTCAAGCAGGGCGTCGTATTAATGCACAAAATATTGAGCAAAACGAGCCTGCGTTAACACCCGCTAAAATTATTGAACACGGACAAAGTGATTACATCTCTGAGCTTGAGGATGATGCGCTTGAGCCTGAAGTTGATTTAGAGCCGGTGTATAAAAAGTCAAAATGGCAAACGCTCAAAGGCTTGTTTGCGCTCAGCTTTATTATTTTAGTACTGCTAGAGTTTGGGTTTTCTATTGTGCTTGCTTATCAGCAATCGCTTATTTTGGGCAGTGTTTATTTAACCGCTGTGGTAAGCGGTGTGTTATTAATAACAAGATTGTTATGGCGAGAGTATCGGATGTTGCGCAGTTTAAAGCGTAATCAGCTGCATCGCCATGAAGCCGATAGGTTATTAAACAGTGAGCAAGTGGGTGGTGCACTCCCTTGGCTTGAAAAATTGAACAAGCACCAGCAGTTAGACAATTTTGAAAACTTTAAAAACCAAGTTGCTACGCACCATAGTGATAAAGAAATAATGACACTTTACGCTAATAGCCTACTGGTAACGCAAGACACACAAGCTAAAAAGCTTATAAACCGCTTTGCAACAGAGTCAGCCTTATTAGTCGCATTAAGCCCTCTTGCGCTGGTGGATATGATGGCGGTGTTATGGCGCGGTACAAAATTAATTGAACAAATAGGTAAAATTTATGGCATTGGTTTTGGTTACGCCAGTCGCATTAAACTCTATCGAATGCTGTTAAAACAAGTCATGTTTGTAGGCAGTGCAGAGCTTGTATCTGATTTAGCTGCCACGGCACTCAGTGCTGAGCTATTAGGCAAACTTTCAGGGCGAGCCGCGCAAGGCGTCAGTGCGGGTATATTTACAGCACGTATAGGCTATAAAGCCATGGAATTAAGCCGACCCTTACCGCGTCTTGAAAATAAACGCAGCTTGTTAAAAGGCACTGTTCAAGGGATTGCGAGTAAAATTATGAGTCGCACTAAGAGAGCGGAGAGTAAATAGTTGGCAATATTTGTGTACAGCTTTTTGAGTAAAGTTTGCACAAATAGCCATCTGAGCATCCGGCATGCTTGCGATTTAAAGTGCGGTGCGTTTTATTTATGTAATTGACACACATAATAAAAACGAGAGCACACAATGAGCAAGCATCATCCACACACCCAATGTATTCATGGCCCACAAAAAGCCAATGATCCCCATGGCGCATTAACCTCGCCATTATACCAAACATCGACATTTCATTTTGAAAATGCTGCGCAGGGTTCTGCACGGTTTGCTGGCGATGAGCCAGGTTATATTTATACGCGTTTGGGTAACCCTACCACCACTGAACTTGAACAAAAAGTGGCGCAATTAGAGGGCTGTGAGGCTGCAGCGGCAACGGCTACAGGTATGGGAGCGGTATCGGCTTCGGTACTGAGCTTTTTATCACAAGGCGATCACTTAGTTGCATCAAGTGCGCTTTATGGCTGCACCTTTGCTTTTTTTGCGCATATGTTGCCGCGTTGGGGCATTGAAGTTACCTTTGTGGATATGACCAATGAAGATGAGTTACGTGCTGCAATAAAGCCAAACTCAAAAATGATATTTGCAGAGACACCGATAAACCCAACGATGGCCGTTATTGATTTAGCACTTATTGGTGATGTAGCAAAACGGCATAATTTAATAAGTGTGGTCGACAATACCTTTTTAACGCCGCTGCTACAGTCACCTAAACAATACGGCATCGATATTATTATGCACAGTGCTACCAAGTATTTAAATGGTCACGGCGATGTAGTCGCAGGTATTGTGTGTGGATCCCTTGAGCACATTACACATATTAAAATGACGGTGTTAAAAGATATAGGCGCGACGATTAGCCCACACGATGCATGGTTAATTAACCGAGGTTTAAAAACATTAGCTATACGGGTAGAGCGTCATTGCCAGAGTGCGCAAACGATTGCTGAATATTTAGAGGCTCACCCTCAAGTGAGTAAAGTGTACTATCCTGGACTGAAGTCGCACCCAGGTCATCGGTTTATTGGTAAGCAAATGAAAGCTGCTGGCGGTGTTATTGCTTTTGAAATTAAAGGGAGTTTAACCGACGGTGAGCAGTTTATTGATAGCATGAAGCTATGTACTTTAGCGGTTAGCTTAGGCGATGCCGAAACACTTATTCAACACCCTGCATCGATGACCCATTCGCCTTACACACCCGAAGAAAGATTAGCAGCCGGAATTAGTGATGGTTTAATTCGCTTATCTGTTGGGCTTGAAGATGTTAATGATATTATTAACGATCTCAACCAAGCATTTACTAAAATATCGTAACGTGTAATTTATTGTTTACAGTGATTTCGATCTGTAAGTGCTGTTAAATGTGGGGTGTGTTTTTATCTTTGCTCTGGTGTAATTATAATTTTACGATCTGTGCAATATGCGAAAGTATTGATCTGAGTCAAGCTATTAAACTTTTGTTCACTTTTGCATAGTATGTCTACATCGAATAGCCGAGCACCTGGCTATTATTTTGACACCGATTTAGGGTTTAAACCCAAAGAAGGTATTTATGGCTAAAGCAAGTAATTACACCTCTAAAACACCAGATGAAAATGGCGTTATACATTGGAGCGATGAAGAAAATAAAATTTGGTCTGAGCTTGTAGCACGCCAACTTGCGTGCATTGAAGGCAAAGCCTGTGACGAGTACATGGAAGGGTTAAAAAAAATTAATCTACCGCATGATCGTATTCCACAGCTAAGTGAGCTAAACGAAGTGCTATTGGCAACAACAGGTTGGCAAGTAGCACCTGTACCTGCACTTATCGACTTTGATGAGTTTTTTAGACTACTGGCCAACAAGCAGTTTCCTGTTGCTACGTTTATTCGTAGCCGTGAAGAATTTGATTATTTACAAGAGCCCGATATTTTTCATGAAATATTCGGCCACTGTGCCATGCTAACAAATCCTGACTTTGCTGAATTTACGCATAAGTACGGGCAACTAGGTTACGCGGCAGAGAAAAAAGACCGCGTTTATTTAGCGCGCATGTATTGGTTTACGGTCGAATTTGGTTTGATGCAAACTGAAAAAGGATTGCGTATATACGGGGGCGGTATTTTATCAAGCCCAGGAGAAACCCAATACGTGTACTCTGATACACCAGAAATTAATCCAATGAATGTGCTAGATGTGCTGCGCACGCCATACCGTATTGATATTATGCAGCCGCTGTACTACACCATTAATTCGATTCATGATCTGTTTGAAATATCGCAAATGGATATAATGACTTTAGTTGAGCAAGCTAAGGCGCTTGGTTTACACGAGCCGAAATTTCCCCCAAAAGAAAAATTAGCTAGTTAGTTTTTTAATAAAAGTAACACTAGAATTAAGGATTTAAAATGTCTTCATTAAGTGAACAAAAATGTGAAGCCTGTCATGCAGATGCTCCAAAAGTATCAGATGCAGAATTGGCTGAATTAATTAAAAAAATCCCTGATTGGGTGCCGGAAGTACGCGACGGTATTATGCAATTAGAGCGCGTTTATAAGTTTAAAAACTTTAAGCAGGCCATTGCATTTACTAATAAAGTTGGCGATATGGCTGAAGACGAAGGCCATCACCCTGGTCTATTAACCGAATGGGGTAAAGTAACTGTTACTTGGTGGAGCCATTCAATTAAAGGTTTGCATAAAAACGATTTTATTTGTGCTGCTAAAACAGACGATGTATTTAACGCGCTGTAATTATATTTGAGTAAATAAAAAGGCACTTTACAGTGCCTTTTTTATTTTTAATTACCGTTTTACCAATACTGGCTGTATCCGTTAAGCTTTATCGGTATTTAACATGTCATCATGTTCGGCCATATCCCAAGGAAGTTCGCCTGGGCTATTACCTAGAAAGTGTAAGTAGTTCTCAAACTGATCAAGAATATCTTTCACAATATCATCTTCAGTGTAGCCATAAACATCGTATGACAGACCACCACGACGTAAAAACACGTCGGCCTTATAATACTTTTCAGCATCGTTGTTATCAGGTTTTAGCTCTGAGTAAGCAAAGCTTGGCATAGGATGCTCGGTAAGGCGAATATCATAAACAAAATCCACATGTTCATGGCGCAGTACCGTTAAATGAGCGCGACCTAAATCAGTATCAAATTCCACCACTGCATGCCATTGTCTAGATTTCAATTCTGCTTGTACGGCTTTCATTGCCTCAACTACCACGCTACCAATAAAAGTATGTACTTTTTCTTTATTAGGGTAATTGACCATAGCCGCTAAACGGCGTTTCCAGTGAGACAAGTTAATGTTGCGGCTATTAAGAGTATGTGCTTGCAAGCTAGTGTCTCGATGGCCTTCAATTTTTAGAGCTCGCCAAAGCCCCGCCGTGGCAATTAGCATAATAATAGCAAAGGGTAAGGCACTGGCTATGGTCATGGTTTGCAGCGCACTTAGTCCGCCTGCCACTAATAAAACAGCCGCCACAGCACCTTCAAGTACCGCCCAAAACACGCGTTGCCAAGCTGGAGTATTAATGCTTCCTCCAGAGGCGAGTGAATCAATGACTAAAGAGCCTGAATCAGATGATGTAACAAAAAAAGTTATGATCAAAATGACAGTGAGCAGTGAAATGAAAAATGACAGTGGTAACACTTCAAATAATTGAAATAATGCGACGGCATGATTTGCTTGTACATCGCCAATAAGGGTATCAAATCCCTCATTCATAATTAAGTTAAGTGCGGTATCACCAAAGACTGAAAACCATAAAAAGGTAAAAATAGTGGGAACTAACATTACCCCAACAACAAATTGTCGGATGGTTCTTCCGCGGCTAATTTTTGCGATGAACATACCCACAAACGGTGCCCACGCAATCGTCCAGCCAAATATAAATAAGGTCCAGTTACCAATCCAATCACTGCGGCTGTATGCCTGTAAATTAAAGGTACGTTCAACAATGCCGCTTAGGTAACTGCCGGTATTTTGTAAAAATGATTCTAGAATATGGATAGTCGGGCCGATAAAAAAGACAAAGGCCATTAATGAGATGGCCAATGCCATGTTTATAATTGATAATCGCTTAACCCCTTTATCCATCCCGGCCACTACTGAGAGCGTAGCTGCGGCAGTAATAACGGCAATCGCGGTAATTTGCACTGTGGTATTAATAGGGATGTTTGGCCATAAGTAATGTAGGCCAGCATTTATTTGTGTAACCGAAAGCCCTAGTGTAGTGGCAATACCAAATAAAGTACCTAATATGGCAAATACATCCACAGTATGGCCGATTGGG
This sequence comes from Pseudoalteromonas sp. APC 3250, assembly GCF_030407915.1. Taxonomy (NCBI): domain Bacteria; kingdom Pseudomonadati; phylum Pseudomonadota; class Gammaproteobacteria; order Alteromonadales; family Pseudoalteromonadaceae; genus Pseudoalteromonas; species Pseudoalteromonas sp. APC 3250. The sequence continues at coordinate 65,649 of NZ_JASDCM010000006.1, read as the reverse complement.
CCATAAATTTTATCTCCAATAAGTGGATACAAGGCAGAGCGAATAGACAGTGGTAAGCCATGGCGAAATGCAAAATAAGCAAGCACTAAACCAACAATTCCATAGATAGCCCAAATATGAAATCCCCAATGGAAAAAGGCAATTTGCATTGCCTGCTTGGCGGCATCAACGGTTTCAGCCGCCCCCGATGGCGGGGATGCGTAATGCAGCACAGGTTCAGCAACACCAAAATAAAGCAGTGCCACGCCATAACCGGCAGAAAAGAGCATGGCAAACCATTCACCAAAGCTGTATTGTGGCTCTGCATGATCAGGGCCTAATTTTATATTCCCCCAACTAGAAGCCGCGACCGAGACAATAAATACCAAGAAAATAGCGACAGACAACATATAAAACCAGCCAAAGGTTTCAGTAATCCACGCAAGGGCAACACTAAATGCCTGACCAGCGAGTTCAGGGTTACTACTTGTACCAATCACCAAAAGTAGAATAATAAATACTGCGGGCAAAAATACAGGTAGCAAAATGGTTGAGCGTAAAGCAGTTTTTGTCATATTAATCCTTAATATTAATTGCTAACTTTCAAGTATGCCTGACTACCTTATTATAAATTCACTAGGGTTGGCTAATTTTGCAGCTTAAAAATGTCACTTTTTTAAATTAAAGTTAATATATACAGCAGCTTGGTTTTAAAAAAGAAAGTAAGAGAAAGTTGATGCGAGAGTATTAAAGTATTTATTTTAGAGGGGTATAGCCTTATATAGACTAAGGACTAATTCGAGCCTTAGCGTTTCCAATCACATTGCTTTACCAGCTCAAACCAAGGGCTGGTAAAGTCCTTAGCGACAATAGGAGCGGGTAAGGCTACAGCTACATCTAGTTTGTTGGCTAAATAGCGCGCGACCAGTTGTTTCATTTTATCGCTTTCTAATTGCTCATACGCTGTTTGTAACTGTTGTTTGTCTTTTTGGCTTATAAAACCACCGGTCAAATTTTTGTAGCCTATTTCAAGCCAAAAAAGTAATGCTTGTTTCGCTTCATTGGGAAAGGCATGGGTTAATGTGGCCGTTGGGCTATAGAGTCGCTCAAAATTAATTTGCTGCTCTTGAATCAAAAAAACCATTAATAAATTAAGCCCGGTTGAGATTTGCCCCGCGCGTTTATCAATGTTTTGGTTATTTCTTAATGCACTTCTAAAATAGCGCTCAGCTTCGGGTACATTGCCCTCATCCAGGGCTAAATAACCTAAGTTACTTTCTATCAGTGCGGTTACATTGGGAAGCTGTAATTGTGTGGTGATCTTATGACTGTCGAGGTATAAAGCACGCGCTTTTGCAAAGTCATCTTGCGAGCGAGCAACCAATGCCATACTGTTGGTGAGTGTTAAGCGTTGACGATCGTTTTGCGCATATTTGTAAGCACATTTAAATGAGTACTGGGCATCGTCTAAATATTCTGCATGGCGAAGCCATATTCCCAAGGCACTCATAATGGTGGTCAGTTTTTGTTTGAAATAATCAGTTTGATGATGCTGAAATATTGCGTCAATCGATGTATAAAGCTCGTCATAGTGACTTGTAGGTACTGCTGTACGGGCATAGATAAGGTGCCAGCGGATAAATAATTCTGGCGGCATGAGTTGTAACCCTGTGAGGTTTTCTAAAATAGTAATAGATTGAGCTGGATTAACAGTAAGATAATCTTCGGCTTCGTCTAATTTTTTTTCAAAGGTATTGAAGTCATTAGCAAAGACGTGTTTTGAACATAATAATATCAACCAACTTATTACAAAAAGCCGCAACAACTTAACCTCGACAATCGAACTATGCGTTAATTCACTATAGTTGTAGGCATCTAACAAAGCAACGCAATTGCGATGAGCATACTCAACGATGTGGCTATCTGCTATAGCTAAAAAACAAAAAAGCCTTAAACCCAGAAGGATTTAAGGCTTTTAAAGATTCAATTAAAGTTTAGCTAAAGTACTTAACTTTAAAAGTATCGTTGGGTTTCGTTTCACTCAATCCAAGCACCGTATTACTCATCAATCGAGCGCAGTAGGGCATTAATGCCCACTTTTTCGCGAGTTTGTTTATCTACTTTTTTCACAATAATAGCCGCATACAAGCTATGGCTGCCATCTTTTGAAGGCAGTGCACCTGGAACCACAACAGCGCCGGCAGGTACGCGGCCATAGTGAATTTCACCGGTTTCACGGTCGTAAATACGGGTACTTTGGCTAATGTAAACACCCATTGAAATAACGGCGCCTTCTTCAACAATTACGCCTTCAACAATTTCTGAACGTGCGCCAATAAAACAGTTGTCTTCAATGATGGTAGGATTCGCTTGTAACGGCTCTAAAACGCCGCCTATGCCTACGCCGCCAGATAAGTGTACGTTCTTGCCAATTTGAGCACATGAGCCCACTGTCGCCCATGTATCAACCATGGTGCCATCGTCAACAAATGCACCTATGTTTACGTACGATGGCATTAATACGACATTTTTACCTACAAAGCTGCCTTTACGAGCAACGGCGTTGGGCACGACACGCATGCCGCCTTGCTGAAATTGCTCCGGCGTGTAGTCGCTAAATTTAAGCGGTACTTTGTCGTAAAATTGGTTTACGCCGTCGTTCATTGGCTGATTTTCACGAATTCTAAATGAAAGTAGTACTGCTTTTTTAAGCCACTGGTGAACAACCCATTCGCCTGAAATTTTCTCTGCAACGCGAGCAGCGCCGCTATCTAATAGCTCAAGCGCATCTATAATCGCTTGTTTAACATCGCTTGATACTGTAGCAGGGCTAATGCTGTCGCGGTTATCCCACGCATTTTCAATCATGGTTTTTAAATCTGACATAGTGTCCTCTTATTCAATTTCGGCGTTGAGTTTTTTACGTAATGCCTGATGAATTTTTGCTTGCTCTTCATCAGTCAGCGCTTGATATTCGTTATTTGATACCACAAAGAAATCTTCTGCACGTTCGCCTACCGTGGTAATACGTGCGGCATGTATGTGGAGTAAGTAAGCTTGAAAAACCTCGGCTATTTTAGTTAATAGTCCAGGTATATCAACCGCTTGAATTTCTATTAAGCTACGATCCTTACGAGGGTGCGGGCGCAGTACAATTTTAGGTTTAATATTAAAGTCTTTAAAACGCTGTGATCGGCTCTTTTTAAAGCGTATTTTTTTACGTGGATCATGAAGCGCTTGCTCTAATCCGCGTTTAATCGATTGTGCGCGGCTACTGGCAATCGGATCGCCGTTAACTTCTAAAATAACAAAGTTGAACAGTACGTAGCCATCTTTGGTGGTCAGTACTTGGGCGTGCTGAATTTGCGCTTTTTTAGAGCCAATAACACTTACCAGTCGAGCAAAAAGGGCACCTGAATAGGGGCTATAAGCAAACACTTGGGTACCGCCATGCATCGCTTTATTAGAAACGATAACACTGGGCTGGCTTAAATCAGTGCACTTGAGTAAGTGCTCAGTATGCCAAGAAATTTGTTGCTCACTAAAAGCGGTAAAGTAATTTGCTTTAAAACGGCTCCAAATTAAGTCAATTTGCTCCTCGTGATAATGCAAATTAAGCAGGCGTTGCTTAGCTTGGTGCTTTTTATCACGAATTTGGTCGCGTTGATCCATTGGGTTTTCAAGCCCAAGGCGCAAGGCGCGCTGTGTGTGCAAATAAAGCTCGCGCAGCAGCGTGTTTTTCCAGTCATTCCATAGGTTGTCATTGGTGGCTCGAATATCAGCCACGGTTAAACAATAGAGGTAATCGAGTTGGCGTTCGGTTTTTACTCGCGATGCAAAATCTTTTATTACATCGGGGTCGTTAATATCTTTACGTTGCGCAGTTACCGACATAAGTAAGTGGTTGCTTACCAACCACGCTATGAGTTTACCATCTGAAGAGGCAAAACCATGCAGCTTTGAAAACGCTATGGCATCAACCGCGCCCAGCTCTGAGTGATCGCCACCACGCCCCTTAGCAATATCATGAAAAATACCAGCCAAATACAGTAATTCGGGTTTATCCATGCGCGTAACTATTTCACTGCAAATTGGAAAGTCACTAATGCTGGTTTTATCGAAGTATTGGTAAATATTATTAATTAATTTATGGGTATGTTCATCTACGGTATAGGCATGAAACAAATCAAACTGCATTTGGCCAAAAATATTGCGCCACTGCGGAAGGTAAGCGGCAATCATGCCGTGCTTATGCATTAGCGTAAATGCACGGCCCATGCCGTTAGGGTGCTTTATAATACGTAAAAAAGCTTCGCGGCACGCGGCATAATCTTGTAAGTCACCTAATAAGCGACGACGTACTTGGCGGATAGTTCGAATAGTGCTTGGGTATATATGGGTAATTTCTTGGTGATCAGCAATGTGCTCAAATAATACAAAAAGTTGGTCACGCCTAAAAAATACTGACGGGCTTTTTACCCGAATTTGATGGCCCACGCGTTCAAAATTACGATCAAGTTCTTCAACAGTGGCTTGGCTGCTGTCTGGTGAAATACTTTGCTCAAAGTACGAAAGTAGCATTTGATTAAGTTCACGCACCCGGCTCATTATTCTGAACAAGCGTTTCATCATGCGCTCAACAGAGGCTTTACCATCACTACCAAAACCCAAAATTTCAGCCGCTTGCGGTTGGTGATCGAATAATAAGCGGTTTTCTGAGCGACCTGCGGCTAAATGCAAAGCAAAGCGAATATTCCATAAATTTTCAAGGCACTCTAACAGTTCTTGGTATTCTTCGTGAGTTAGGTAGCCGTGATTTATCAGCTCTTGCAGGGTTTCGGCTCTAAAGTGTTTTTTAGCAACCCAAATAATGGTTTGTAAATCGCGCAGCCCGCCTGGATTTTCTTTTATATTAGGCTCTAGATTATAAGCCGTACCATGACATTTTTTGTGGCGTAAATTTTGCTCTTGTACTTTTGCAACAAAGAACTCTCCAGAGCCCCATACAGGCCTTTCGATGAGGTGACTTTTGAGCTTTTCGAATTCAATATGGTTGCCGAAAATTAATCGGCTTTCTAGTAGGCTGGTGGCAAAGGTAACATCTTCACGTTTTTGCTCTATGGCTTGTTCAATGGTACGTACACTGTGACCTATTTCTAAATTAAGATCCCACAGCATAGTGACAAACTGGCCAATTTTTTCGCAAATATCGTCATTGGGTTGCTGGGTAACAAGCAGTAAAAAGTCAATGTCGGAGTAGGGATGAAGTTCACCGCGACCATAACCTCCTACAGCAATTAAAGCGAGATCGGGCTCGTGGGCTAAATCGAAAACATGAAAGAGTTTAATCAGTAACCGGTCTATAAATTCTGCACGGGCGTTTATTAGATTACCAACAGGTTGTTTTGAGAATTCATTATGCAACCATTTATAAAAATAGGCGGAGCAATCGCGGTATTCGCTAAGTTGCTGAGCATCATTGAGCAACTTTTTTACTTTGTTAGGTAATGCCACTTAGGCTGGCTCCTATATATGGACTGCATTATAAGTCTTGGATTAAGTTATTTTTATACTGTGTTTGCTGCAAAGGGAATAAATCATGTTATTTCCCTTTGCAGCAAACCACTTAATCTGTACGCAGGCTAAAGCCCGTTATTACTATGATTAAGCACACACTACTATTAGTGCTCGATGATTCTATCGATAGTATCATCTGATCGTAGTGTTAAAATTTCAACACCATTTTCAGTTACCAGTAAGGTATGTTCCCACTGAGCTGATAAACTACGGTCTTTTGTTACCACAGTCCAGTCGTCTTTTAGTAATTTACATTGGCGTTTGCCTGCATTGACCATGGGCTCGATTGTTAAACACATACCGGCTTTTAATGTTTCGCCTGTACCTGGTTTTCCGTAATGCATTACCTGTGGTTCTTCATGAAATTCACTGCCAATACCGTGCCCGCAGTATTCACGTACGATAGAGTAATTAAAGCTCTCTGCATATTTTTGAATAGCTGCACCAATATCACCAAGGCGAACACCCGGTTTTACCATTTTAATGGCAAGGTAAAGGCTTTCTTGAGTCACTTCTGCAAGGCGTTTGCCTTGAATGTTAGGTGTGCCAACATGGAACATTTTTGAAGTATCACCATGGTAACCATCTTTAATAACAGTAATGTCAATATTGACACTGTCACCGTCTTTTAATGCTTTGTCGTTCGGAATTCCGTGACAAATTACATGATTTACCGAGGTACAAATTGATTTTGGAAAACCATGATAATTAAGAGGAGCAGGAACGGCATCTTGCACATTAACAATATAATCATGACAAATTGTATTTAGCTCATCGGTGGTGATACCTGGTACCACATGTGGTTCGATCATTTCTAGCACATCAGCAGCCAAACGGCCGGCTACACGCATTTTCTCGATTTCTTCAGGGGTCTTAATCACAGCGCTCATTGAGGCTCCAAAGTTGCGTTTTTAGATGATTATCGTCGCACAATTTTTGCACGAGACGTTGAGTATTTAATTTTAATATGGTATAAAGCGCGCCGTCTTTTTACAAATAAATTCTTAAATGATTTTTTGTATTTAAGGCAAACACAATTTTATTTTAACACACACACGTATCGTCACATACACTTGGGTGCATTTCAGTTTCATTTAACTGCGGTGTTGGTGCTATGGGATATGTGGAGGCCTAACCCTAAACAACTTAGAGGATTTACAAAATGGCAAACGTTTCAATGCGCGATATGCTTCAAGCTGGTGTTCACTTTGGTCACCAAGCACGTTACTGGAACCCTAAGATGAAACCTTTCATCTTCGGCGCACGTAACCGTGTACATATCATCAACCTTGAGCAAACTGTACCAATGTTCAACACTGCACTTAAGTTTTTATCTGGTGCTGCTGCAAACAAAGGTAAAGTTCTTTTCGTTGGTACTAAGCGCGCAGCAAGCGAAGCAGTAAAAGAAGCTGCTTTACAAAGCGATCAATTCTTCGTTAACCACCGTTGGTTAGGCGGCATGTTGACTAACTGGAAAACAGTTCGTCAATCAATCAAGCGTCTTAAAGACCTTGAAGCTCAAAGCCAAGACGGTACTTTCGAGAAGTTAACTAAGAAAGAAGCGTTAATGCTTACTCGTGAAATGGACAAGCTTGAAAAAAGCCTTGGTGGTATTAAAAACATGGGTGGCCTTCCAGACGCTATCTTTGTAATCGATGCTGACCACGAGCACATTGCTATCCGTGAAGCTAACAACCTAGGTATCCCAGTTGTTGCAATCGTTGATACTAACTCTAACCCAGACGGTGTTGATTACATCGTACCTGGTAACGATGATGCTATCCGTGCAATCAACCTTTACACTAGTGCTGTTGCAGCTGCGATCACTGAAGGCCGTGAGAGTAACATCGTTGCTCAAGCTGAAAAAGATGACTTCGTAGAAGCTGAGTAATTAGCTGTCATCAAGTCTTCATCTTTTAAAGGTGAAGACTTGCTATTCTTGTGGAGCGGGTAACCCGCTTATCTAAACCTGATTTCAGATTTGAGGATTTACTAATGGCTGTAACTACTGCCCTAGTTAAAGAATTACGCGAGCGTACTGGCGCTGGCATGATGGATTGTAAAAAAGCGTTAACTGAGACTGATGGTGACATCGAGTTAGCGATTGAAAACATGCGTAAGAGCGGTGCTGCAAAGGCTGCTAAAAAAGCAGGTAACATCGCTGCTGAAGGTACTATCATCATCAAGCAAAACGCAGGTGTTGCAGTACTTGTAGAAGTTAACTGTCAAACTGACTTCGTAGCTAAAGATGCAAGCTTCTTAGCATTTGCTAATAAAGTTGCAGATGCTGCTATCGCTGACACTTCATCTATCGAAGACTTACAAGCTAAGTTTGAAGAAGATCGTGTTGAGCTAGTAACTAAAATTGGTGAAAACATCAATGTACGTCGTCTTCAGTACATCACTGGTGAGCAACTAGTTGAGTACCGTCACGGCGAGCGTATTGGTGTTGTTGTTGCAGGTGTTGCTGATGAAGAAACACTTAAGCACGTTGCAATGCACGTTGCTGCTTCAAACCCAGACTACCTAACGCCAGATGATGTACCTGCTGATGTTGTTGAAAAAGAAAAGCAAGTACAAATCGACATCGCGATGAATGAAGGCAAGCCTGCTGAAATCGCTGAGAAGATGGTTGTTGGTCGTATGAAGAAATTTACTGGTGAGGTTTCTCTTACTGGTCAAGCTTTCATCATGGAACCTAAAAAGTCTGTTGGCGAAATTCTTAAAGAGAAAAACGCAACAGTTACTGGCTTTGTACGTATGGAAGTTGGTGCAGGTATCGAGAAGAAAGAAGAAGATTTTGCTGCTGAAGTTGCTGCTCAAATTGCAGCTGCTAAAGCTAAGTAAGATTAGCTATTTGTGATGCCAAAGGAAAATAGATGCAATTAAAGTACTATTTGCTTTTGCGTCACGCTTAGAAATTCTTTAAAATAACCGCGCTTTTATGTTTAACATAAGCGCGGTTATTTTTTATCCATAATTCAATAAAAGTTGGCCCCAAAACTATGACTATCAATCGCAAACCTATTTTTAGACGTGTTCTTCTCAAATTAAGTGGTGAAGCTTTAATGGGAGACGAAGGCTTCGGCATCGACCCTAAAGTTTTAGATCGTATGGCACAAGAAATTAAAGAGCTCGTAGAACTCGACGTAGAAGTGGGTTTAGTTATTGGTGGCGGTAACTTTTTACGTGGTGGCTCACTAGCCGAAGCGGGTATGAACCGCGTTGTTGGCGACCACATGGGTATGCTTGCAACCGTCATGAATGGTCTTGCTATGCGTGATGCGTTGCACCGTGCATTTGTAAATTGCCGTTTAATGTCAGCCATTCCTTTAAATGGCGTATGTGATGCGTATAACTGGGCAGAAGCCATTAGCTTATTAAAAACAGGTCGTGTTGTTATTTTTGCAGCCGGTACGGGTAACCCGTTCTTTACAACTGACTCTGCAGCGTGTTTACGTGGCATTGAAATTGAAGCTGACACAGTAATTAAAGCAACCAAAGTAGATGGTGTATTTAGCGATGATCCGGTTAAAAACCCAGATGCGACACTTTACCGTCACTTAAGCTACAATGAAATTATTGATAAAGAACTAAAAGTAATGGATTTAGCGGCATTTACATTAGCTCGCGACCATATTATGCCATTGAGCGTATTTAATATGAATAAATCAGGCGCATTAAAACGCGTAATAATGGGTGAAGAAGAAGGAACCCTTATTTCTTCACAAGCCTCAGATGAAGTTAGTAACTAGATTAGGATTAAACCGTGATTAACGATATTCAAAAAGATGCGCAAGCGCGCATGCAAAAAAGTGTAGCAGCACTTGGTAGTCAATTATCTAAAATTCGTACTGGCCGTGCTCATCCTGCAATTTTAGACGGCATCATGGTGTCGTACTACGGCGCACCAACACCGTTAAACCAAGTTGCAAATGTAACAATTGAAGACTCACGTACATTGGCTATTGGTGTATTTGATAAGTCATTAGCGCAAGCTGTTGAAAAAGCGATTATGGCATCTGACCTTGGTTTAAATCCAATGTCTGCAGGTACAGTGATCCGTGTACCACTTCCTCCATTGACTGAAGAACGTCGTAAAGATTTAATTAAAATCGTACGTGGTGAAGTAGAAGGCGGTCGTGTTGCTATTCGTAACATTCGTCGTGATGCAAATGGCGATATTAAAAACTTATTAAAAGATAAAGACATCTCTGAAGATGAAGCGCGTCAAGCTGAAGATGCTATTCAAAAAATCACTGATAAGTTTATCAAAGAAATGGATACGCAACTAACAGCGAAAGAAGCTGAGTTGATGGAAATCTAATTGCTAATCTAGGCTCGGATTAACAGCTTTACTGAAGTAACTAAGTCGTTGTTTATATGCCTTCGCACTTAACTTTAATTGTGTGATTTTAAAGGGTAACAGATTGTGTTTACTCTTTGCTATTGGCTCGATTATCAGTAAATACAAGGTTGTTAGCTGTATAATTATTTGCTTTATGTAGATTTATTATCACGGGTACAGGTTAAAATTATTAGTTTTGAAACGCCGTCTGGGGTATACTAGGCGGCGTTTTTTTATGGAATACACAAAATTTATGGTTCTAGACGCTGATACAATTTCACAGCAATGTTTACCTAAACATGTTGCCATCATCATGGATGGGAACGGGCGTTGGGCACAAGCTAGAAATAGACCTCGTGTATATGGGCATAAAAAAGGCGTGGATGCAGTTCGTCAATCCGTGCAGTTTTGTACTAAATTAGGAATACAATCGTTAACCTTATTTGCTTTTAGTAGTGAAAACTGGCGCCGCCCTGAAGACGAAGTAAATACACTTATGGAGCTTTTTTTATTTGTACTGAGTAAAGAAGTTAAAAAGCTGCATAAAAATAACGTAAAACTAACCATCATTGGAGATTTATCTCGATTCTCTGAAAGCTTGCGCGCTAAAGTACATACAGCTCAAGAACTAACAGCGAACAATACCGGGCTGCACTTAAATGTTGCGGCAAATTACGGTGGTCGCTGGGATATGACTCACGCTGCTAAGCAAGTTGCTTTACAAGTAGCGAATGGAGAAATTGACCCAGCAGATATTACAGAAGAACATATTGCACAGCATATGAGTATGGCAGATCAAGCTCAGCCTGATTTATTGATCCGTACCGGTGGCGATGTCAGAATTAGTAACTTTTTACTTTGGCAGGCAGCCTACGCTGAACTTTATTTCACAAATACACTTTGGCCTGATTTTAATGAAGCTGCTTTTGCAGAGGCCATTGCATGTTACGTTGCCAGAGAGCGACGTTTTGGTTGCACGGGCGAACAAATAAAACAATTACTCGCTCAAACCTAAAATAGATTAAGGGTCATCATTTTGTTAAAACAACGTATTTTAACCTCACTAGTGCTAGCGCCATTAGCACTGGCTTTGGTTTTTTACACCCCACTAACGTTATTTAGTTATTTTGCGGGTGCTATTGTATTAATGGGCGCGTGGGAATGGTCTGCCTTTATGGGACTATGCGATAAGCTAAAACGTGGCGCCTTCGTGTTATTAGTGGCAGTATTACTAGGGTTACTCAATTTGCATTGGCCTATAGAGACTCTATGGCAAGATGGTCAACTTGTAGGCGATGCTAATTACTTATTTACCTTGTCGTTTTCTTGGTGGTTGGTAGCCAGTTACTTAGTGTGGCGTTACCCTGCTATGGCGAAAGGGTGGAACGAAGGGCTTGTGATGCGCGGCATTGCTGGTTTGTTGACCTTAGTACCGCTATGGCTTGCACTTAACACACTGCGTAGTGCGCAATATACGGAATCTACTCACTATGGCTCTATGCTCATTTTAGTTGTATTAGGCATTGTATGGAGTGCCGATATAGGCGCTTACTTTACAGGTAAAAGTTTTGGTAAACATAAGTTAATGCCTAAAGTTAGTCCAAATAAAACCATAGAAGGCCTCGCAGGTGGCGTGGTTGCCGCGGTGTTATTTGTACTGGCTTTTTGTTATTACACTAACGTTGATACCTCTGTATGGCCTATTTATGCAGTTATGACAGCGTTTATTGCCTTGTTTTCTGCGGTAGGTGATTTACTTGAGAGTATGTTTAAGCGCGAAGCGGGACTTAAAGATAGCGGCAGTTGCTTACCAGGACACGGTGGTATTTTAGACCGTATTGATAGTTTAACTGCGGCAGCACCGATGTTTGTTATTTGCTTTGCTTGGACGCTTAGCTTATGAGTGCTGTGCAACAACTGGTTATTTTGGGTGCGACGGGGTCGATAGGTCTTAGCACGTTAGATGTTGTTGCAAGAAACCAACAGCAATTTAAAGTTTTTGCATTGACCGCAGGACAAAATGCAAAAAAAATGGCTGAACTGTGTATAGCTCACCAGCCTCGTTATGCTGTAATGGCATCTGAATCGGCGGCTAAGCAGCTTTCTGCGCTTTTAAAGCATGAGAGTAAAACGCAAGTAATGCATGGCGAGAAAGCCATGAGTGAGCTCTGTGCTCATGGTGATGTTGATACGGTTATGTCAGCGATTGTCGGTGCAGCCGGATTACTACCTACCTTGAGCGCTGTTGAAGCGGGCAAAAAAGTATTGCTTGCCAACAAAGAGTCACTGGTGATGTCGGGTCAGTTATTCATTGATAAAGTTAAAAAGCATCAAGCAACTTTATTACCCATCGACAGCGAGCATAATGCTATTTTTCAGTGTTTACCTAGTGCTTTACAAAATACCCAAGGGCAAGCAAGGCTTGAGCAACATGGGGTTAGCAAAATTTTATTAACTGGCTCAGGTGGCCCGTTTTTAAATCGCGATATCAATACCCTTAACACCGTTAGCGTCAGTGAAGCGGTTGCTCATCCTAATTGGTCTATGGGGCAAAAAATATCAGTAGACTCAGCTACGATGATGAACAAAGGCTTAGAGTTTATTGAGGCTAAATGGTTATTTAACTGTGATGCAAGCGATATTGATGTGGTGATTCATCCTCAAAGTATTATCCATTCTATGGTGCAATACCAAGATGGCTCTATTTTAGCGCAAATGGGTAACCCTGATATGCGCACCCCGATAGCGCATGCACTTGCGTATCCAGAGCGCATTGATGCGGGTGTCAAGCCGTTAAATTTTTCTGATATTTGTGATTTTTCGTTTACCAAACCTGATTTCTCACGTTACCCCAATTTAAAGCTTGCAATTGCAGCCTGTGATGCAGGCCAAGGAGCCACCACCACCGTTAATGCGGCTAATGAGATTGCAGTTAATGCGTTTTTACAGGGGCAGATTGGGTTTACGGATATTTATAAAGTGAATGCGCAAACGCTAGACGCCGCACAATTTACTGATGCGAAAACTCTCGATGAAATTTTAGAGTGTGACCGTTTAGCACGCATCAGCGCTGCGCAGTTTATAACAAAAGTGGTGCATTGATATGTTCGATTTTTTTTGGAATTTAGGTTCGTTTATACTCGCACTAGGCATTCTAGTGACCGTTCATGAATATGGTCATTTTTGGGTTGCGCGTAAAGCGGGTGTAAAGGTACTGCGCTTTTCAATTGGTTTTGGTAAACCCTTACTAAAATGGCACGATAAATATAATACTGAGTACGTTATTGCGGCAATCCCGCTGGGCGGATACGTGAAAATGCTCGACGAGCGTGTTGATGAAGTGCCTGCCAATCAACGTCATTTATCGTTTAATGCTAAATCAGTTCAAGCCCGCATAGCCATTGTGGCAGCAGGGCCGATGGCGAACTTTTTGTTCGCTATTTTTGCTTTAGCGGTGATGTACATGGTAGGTGTGCAAACCATAAAACCAGTTGTGGGTAGTGTTGTTGAAGGCAGTCGAGCTGAACAGGCCGGTATTATGCCAACCCAGCAAATTATTAAAATTGGTGATGACGACATAAGTAATTGGCAAGATGCGACCTTTTCTTTGATGTCTCATTTAGGTGATAAAAGCGTTGCCGTAACCTTACGTAACGAAAATTATCAGCAAACAGTGCAAACGCTTAACCTAGATGGTTGGAAGCTTGATCAACAAGATGTACCGCCGCTCAGTTCGTTAGGTATTGTACCGTTTCGTCCTCAGGCAACCTTGGTTATTGCTGCTATTACTAAAAACTCAGCTGCTGAACAGGCTAATTTACAGGTTAACGACGTTATTTTAGCTGTGAATGGTGAAACAATGAGCAGTTGGCAGCAATTAGTTAATCTTATTACTCAATCGGCTAACAAATCCTTACAATTTAGTGTAAAAAGACAAGATAGTATAAAAACAATAACAGTTACTCCAAAGAGCCGGGTCGTCAGTAATGGCATAGAGCAAGGCTTTTTGGGTGTTGCTCCCGTTGTAGAGCAGTGGCCTGATGATTTTGTAGAGACTAGACATTATGGGCCACTAGATAGTATTGTGCTGGGCACAAAAGAAACATGGCGTTTAATTACGCTGAGTTTTGACATGATAGGTAACTTAATAACAGGCCAAGTGTCGGTTAAAAACCTAAGTGGACCCGTCGGCATAGCCGTAGGCGCCGGCACCAGTGTTAGTTATGGATTAGTCGCATTTTTAAGCTTTTTAGCTTTGATAAGCGTTAACTTGGGAGTATTTAATTTACTTCCTCTGCCAGTGCTTGATGGTGGGCACTTAATGTATTACATAATTGAACTTTTTCGTAAAAAGCCAGTCTCTGAAAAGACACAAGAGTTTGGTTTTAAAGTGGGAGCCTTGCTACTCATTTTTCTAACATGTTTCGCTTTGTTCAATGATGTATCGCGCTTGTAGTTATGTAAGCGTGGTAACGACAAATTAGAACACGATTGTAAAGCTCGTAAATATTTAATTTTCGATGCTAAGCGGTAATACAGTTGTAAAGGATAAAGATAATAAAATGGCTATAAAAAAACATTTGGTAGTTTCAAGTTTATTGGGTGCAAGCTTTGCAGCCCTAGGCCAAAACTCCTTTATTGTTGAAGATTTAAAAGTTGAGGGATTGCAACGTGTTGCACTTGGTGCTGCATTAACGCATATTCCTATTAACGTGGGCGACAATGTTGATGAATATACAATTTCAAAAACAATTAAGTCACTTTATCGCTCTGGTCACTTTGACAATATAAAAGCGTTACGTGATGGTAATAACGTTATTTTTAAAGTAACTGAACGTCCAACCATTAGCTTTATTGAATTTGAAGGCAATAAAGACATAAAAGATGAGCAGTTAAATCAGTCACTCGATCAACAAGATATTCGCCAAGGCGAGCCGCTTGATAAAACGGTAATCGATAACATCGAAAAAGGCCTGATTGAATTTTTCCACAGTATTGGTAAATACAATGCAAAAGTGGATATCAGTGTTACTAAATTACCACGTAATCGGGTTAAATTAAGACTTGAGTTTGACGAGGGCGATGCAGCCTCCATTCGTCAAATTAACTTAGTAGGTAATGAGCTTTTCTCAAACGAAGAGTTATTGCAACTAGTTGAGTCACAGCAAGACTTACCATGGTGGCAGTTTATGGGTAGCGACCGCTATCAAAAACAAACCATTGAAGGCGATTTAGAGAAAATTCGCAGCTTTTATTTAGACCGTGGCTATTTACGCTTTAATATTGACTCAACTCAAGTATCAGTTAGCCCTGAACGTGAGTCTGTTTATGTAACGGCAAATATTACCGAAGGCGTTAAATACAAAGTGAAAGGCTTTGATTTCATCGGTGATTTACTCGGTCGTGAAGAATTAATAAAAAGTGTTATTCCACTGCGTACAGGCGAGCTTTATAACGGATCAGTGGTTACCTCATCAGAAGAATTTATCAAAAGCTACTTGGCGCGTTTTGGTTACGCCAATGCTGAAGTACGTACGATTCCAGAAATTGATGACGAGAACCAAGAAGTACAATTGACTCTGTCGGTTGACCCAGGCAAGCGTGTGTATGTTCGTCGAATTATTGTAGGTGGTAACCAAAACACGGCTGATGAAGTACTGCGTCGTGAAATGACACAGCTTGAAGGCGCATGGTTATCTAATCAAAATCTAGAGCGTTCTAAACTACAAATTCAACGTTTACCTTATATGGAAACCGTTGATTTTAATGTGGTGCCAGTTCCAGGTGTGGATGACCAAGTGGACGTTGACTTTACTGTTAAAGAGCAATCTGCGGGCAGCTTCAATGCCGGTCTTGCCTATGGCTCATACTTAGGTCTGCAGTTTAATATTGGTGTAACCGAGTCTAACTTTTTAGGCACAGGTAACCAAATTGGCTTTAATATTAATACTTCACGCGGCTCTGAGCGTGTCAGTGTATCGTATACCGACCCTTACTTTACGCCGGATGGCGTATCGCAGGGCAGCAGTATCTTTTACAGTAACTACGATGCCAGTCAGTTTAGCTTGATTGACTATAAGTCAAAAAGTTATGGGTTAGGGACAAACATTGGTTTCCCAATTGATGCCATTAACCGTATTAACTTTGGCGCACGTTGGATAGAAGAACAATTGTCAGATATTGCTGAATATGAGCAAACACGTGTACTACGTGAAACCTTCTTAGATCCAGAAAATCCAGATGCGGGCTTTGAATTTACAAAGTACGAGCTAAGTGTTGGTTGGTCACGTGTTACAGTTAACCGTGGTTTATTCCCAACGGCAGGTTCACGACAAACATTAAACTTAACAGCCACAACGCCAAACTCTGATTTACAGTACTTTAAATTAAATTATGATTCGCGTTTTTACTGGCCGATTTCTAACGATCATCGTTGGGTTTTCTCAACGCGTGCTGCATTAGGTTATGGTAATGGTTATGGCTCTACCAATGGCTATGATCAAACTTTACCGTTCCAAGAATACTTCCGTATCACTGAAATGGAATTACGTGGCTTTGATAGAAATACCATTTTACCGCGTGCTGTTTCGCGTATACCGCAATCAATACCAGGTACGCCATCAGGTGATGGCACAACCACAGGCAACATTGGTGGGGCGTCAGAGTTTGACGTGCTAATACCACAAGGTCGTATTGGTGGTAATGCTAAAGCAGTGGCAGGTATGGAGCTTATTGTACCTACTCCATTCTTAGATGAAGAAAATACTAGTTCAGTGCGAACGAGTTTCTTTGTTGACGCTGCCAACGTATGGGATACCGAATTCAGTGTTGATCGCTATCAAAACTTAGGGATTGATGAGCGTGCAAAATTAGATGACTACTCAGACCCAATGCGCTTTAGGGTTGCAACCGGTTTATCATTACAGTGGATCTCACCTATGGGTCCGATGCTGATCAGCTTTGCGTATCCGTTGCAAAAAGAAGAAGATGACGATACCAAGACCATCAGTTTTAATATTAGTAACACTTTCTAAAGGAGTTTATTGTGAAAAAATTATTCAAATCAACAGCAGTTGCCGTTTTAGCTACACTTATGATGGGTACATCAGTTAACGCTTTTGCTCATAAAGTGGGTATTGTAGATATGCAAGAAATCTACAAGCAGCTTCCACAAATGGCTAAAATTGAACAGTCTCTGCAAACTGAGTTTGCAGAGCGTCGTCAAGAGCTTGAAAAGTTACAAGGTGACATTCGCTTTGAAGCTGAAAAGTTTAAGCGTGAAAGCACTACAATGAGTCAAGACCAAAAAGACGCATTACGTGATAAAATTCAAGGTATGCAAAAAAATCTTGCTGAAAAAGGTCGTCCTCTAGAGCAAGAAATTAAATCACGCCAAAATCAAGAGTTGGCTAAAGTTCAGACTCTAATCATTGAAACAATCCAAGAGATTGCTAAAAAAGGCGACTTCGACGAAGTTAAAGTAAAAGACACAACAATTTACTTTAACCCTAAAGAAGTAACTGATCTTTCTGAAAAAGTTGTAGACGCTGTAAGTAAGAAATAATTAATCTATGCAAAATTATACGCTTTCGCAAATTGCGGAACTTCTAAGCGCCGAGCTACAAGGTGATGGCGCTTTAGAAATTAAAAAAATAGCAACACTTGCAAATGCCCAGACTGGGCATATTGCATTTTTAGCGAACAAGAAATATCGCTCTCAGCTTGAAACAACACAAGCCAGTGCTGTGATACTGAGTCCTGAGGATGCGCCTTATTTTTCAGGCAACAAAATCATCGTCGCCAATCCGTATGTGAATTACGCCAAACTCGCTCAGTTAATGGATACCACGCCACGTAGTGCCATTAGTGGTATACACCCAAGTGCGGTTATACATGCCAGTGCGCAAGTCAGTAAAAGCGCAGCCATAGGCGCGAATGTTGTAATTGAAGCTGACGCTGTGATTGGCGATAACGTACAAATTGGTCCGAACAGTTTTATTGGTGAACGTGTTAAAATAGGCTCAGGCACCAAACTATGGTCAAGTGTGAGCGTTTATCATGATGTTGAGATTGGCGCAGACTGTTTATTTCAAGCGAATACTGTTATTGGCAGCGACGGTTTTGGTTATGCGAATGAACGTGGTCAGTGGCTTAAAATTCCACAACTAGGCTCAGTGATCATTGGCGATAAAGTCGAAATTGGTGCAAGCACCACCATAGATCGTGGTGCACTCGATGATACTATTATTCACAGTAACGTTATTATTGATAATCAGTGTCAAATAGCACACAACGTTGAAGTTCAGTCAGGCACTGCAATTGCCGGTTGTACTGTACTTGCAGGCAGTGTCAGCATAGGTAAAAATTGCCAGATTGGCGGCATGACCGCAATTAACGGTCACATGTCTGTATGTGATGGTGTTATAATTACTGGTATGAGTATGGTGACTAAATCAATCACCGAACCGGGTATTTACTCATCCGGTATGCCTCATACGACTAACAAAGAATGGCGAAAGTCAATTGCTCATTTGCGTAACCTTTCAGACATGAAGTCACGTCTAAAAGCGCTTGAAGCATTGAATAAGTCATGAACGTTGAACACTAATAAGGATGCTATTTTGGCAAACGAATTAAATAGCCTTGATATTCAAGAAATTTTAAGTTTATTACCGCACCGTTACCCGATGCTACTGATTGATCGCGTTATAGATTTCACCCCTGGTGAATCGTTACATGCAATTAAAAATGTATCGATTAATGAACCCATTTTCACCGGCCATTTCCCAAACCAGCCGATTTTTCCTGGTGTGCTAATATTAGAGTCAATGGCACAAGCAACTGGCCTATTAGGGTTTAAAACGGTTGAAAATCGTAGTGAAAACGAACTTTATCTATTTGCAGCCGTAGACAATGCTCGTTTTAAGCAGCCGGTTGTGCCAGGTGATACCATGCATCTTCATGTTAAGTTTTTAAAAGAGCGTCGTAACATATGGAAATTTGCGGCTGAAGCTAAAGTTGACGGCAAAACAGTGTGTAGCGCCGAAATCATGTGTGCTAGAAGAGAGTTTTAATTGTGATCCATGCTACGGCAATAATCGAACCGGGTGCAAAACTTGGTAACAATGTGTCAGTTGGACCATACAGTTACATCGGTAATGATGTTGTTATTGGTGATGACTGTATTATTGAGTCTCACGTTGTTGTTAAAGGGCCTGCTACTATTGGCTCTGGTAACCATATTTTTCAGTTTGCTTCTGTGGGCGAAGCCTGCCAAGACAAAAAATATAACAACGAACCAACAAGCTTAATTATTGGCGACAATAATGTTATTCGTGAATGTGCGACTATTCATCGCGGTACAATCCAAGATGAAGGTGTTACCAAAATAGGTAGCAATAACTTATTTATGGCTTACACTCATGTTGCACACGATGCGGTGATTGGCGATAACGTTATTTTTGCAAATAATGCCAGTGTAGCAGGTCACGTTCATGTTGGTGATTGGGTTATTTTAGCGGGTAACTCAGGTGTGCATCAATTTTGTAAAATTGGTGCTCATGCATTTGTTGGTATGTATTCTGGTGTAAATAAAGACGTACCTCCTTTTGTTACCACCATTGGGATGCCAGCAGGCCCTGCAGCAATCAATACCGAAGGTATGAAACGCCGTGGTTTTGAAAGTGATGAGATAATGGCAGTACGCCGCGCGTACAAAGCGTTTTATCGCAAGAGCCTAGGCGTTGATGAAGCGATAGAATCGCTTTCAGAAGACGCTGAAAAATACCCTGCTGTGCAGCTGATGATTGATTTTGTTAAAAGCTCAGAGCGCGGTATCGTGCGTTAATAAAGAGCATTTTAATTTATAAAAAAACCACCTTTGAGTAATCAAGGTGGTTTTTTATTAGCTGATATTTGATTAATAACTCAGCCATGAAGTGCATGTTGCTATGTTTATTAAATTCAGTCTCTACTCAGGCTTACCTTATTACACTCCCTACACATTTTCCTATAAAGTATTAATAATGAAACGGATAAAGTTAGTATTGCTTTCAATGCTATTGGTTATGTTAACTGCTTGTAGTACTGCGCCAAGGCAAATAATTAATCAACAAAGTGATATGTCAGAGCGAGGTAAAGCATCATTCTATGCAGACAAATATCATGGCAGAACCACGGCTAATGGCGAACGTTTTAGCCAACAGGCGGCAACGGCTGCGCACCTAAGACTCCCATTTGGTACAAAAGTGAAAGTTACCAATATTGCTAATAATAAGTCTGTAGTGGTCAGAATTAATGACAGGGGGCCTTATATTCGGGGTCGAATTATTGATTTATCTAAGGCGATGTTTAAAAAAATAGCCGACCCTAAAGTCGGCGTTATTGATGTAACGGTCACCGTTATTGATAAAAGTAATACTGCTAAGGACTAAAAGCGGGTCGTTAACGCCACATAGTCAGGGTGTTCATTGAGCAATTGTTGATGTGAACCTTGAGCGATGATTTGTCCACTGTCTAACCAGATGACACTATCCATTTGCGATAACAACGCTGGATCATGAGTAATTGTTAATACACTAGCATGCTCTTTTAGCTGTAAAATACTGTTCATTACGGCTTGTTTAGAAATATTATCGAGCCCTTCAGTGGGTTCATCGAGCACTACAATGGCGGGTTGTTGCAGCAGCGCTTGTGCCAAGGCAATGCGTCTTGACTGGCCTTGAGAGACACTGCGTCCCCCTGTGCCTAAACGAGTATTTAAGCCTTCTTTTAGCGCGCTAAACCAGTCACCCAGCTCGGCTTGTTTTAACGCCGCTGTCATTTGTTGCGGTGTTGCATCAGGTGCCGCATAGGCAAGATTATCGCTTAATGTACCATCAAAAATATGATGCTGCTGGGCTAAAATATTTAATGTTTTTGCACGGCTTTCATTATTTAAATTATGCAGGTTTATTGTTTCTTTTTCGTTTTGTAAGCTAATTGCACCTTGTTGCAGAGGCCATAAACCGCTGAGTAAATTCACTAAGGTTGTTTTACCACTGCCGCTTCGTCCAACAATCGCCACTTTATGCTTTGCAGGTAGCTCAAAACTCACATTATTTAATGCCTGCTTTTGGCCATAGTGGTAGCTAATTTTATCTAGCGAAAGTGTCCATTTTTTATTTTTTGAATCAATAACTTGTGAAGGTACCTCGTTTTTCTTCAGTACTTTATCTTCAAGGGTAAATAGTCGCTCAGCTGCTTTTAATACATTAGGTAGTTCAATAAACGCGTTGGGTAGTAACAATACACTTTCAAAACTGGCCAGTACAAACAAACTCAACATCGCCAATTCAACATTTACCATCTCGGCGCTAAACACCAGCGGCACAATAGTGACAATGCTGGCGATCATAGCCAGTTGCACTATAAGTAAGCTCAAACCATCAGCATTGCCAAGAGCCTTATGACGAATAAATAATTGCTGATTATACTGCTTACTTAACTGATCACACTTAGTGAGTTGTTGGTTTCGAGCTTGATAAATATTTAGTTCTCTAAGACCCGTTAAGGTATCAGATAGCTCAGCTCTTAATTGGGCGCTGAGTAATGTTTCTTGGTGGCTGTTTTTATCTAATTGTCTGCTCAATATAGCGGGTATAACCACCCCAATAACAACGATGCCCGTAAAGCAAATTAAGGCTACACTTGGGCTGTAAGCAGACATAAACAGCATAATAATAGGCACTGTTAGTAGAGCAACTAACATCGGCAGCAACACATTTAAATAAAATTTATCTAGTGCGTCTACATCATTTTGTAAGCGGTTAACTAAATCGGCACTGCGGCTCATAGCCAAATCAAGATTATTAAGTTTACTGAGTGTGGCGAACATATTTACTCGTATTTCACTTAACAATAAAAATGTGGCGTTGTGAGTAACTAAGCGTTCAGCGTAACGTGAAGCGGTGCGCACAATCGCCAAAAAACGAATGGTGCCAGCTGGGGTAAAGTAGTTCATATGGACGCCCGCAATTCCTGCGGCAGCCATAGAAGCTAAAAACCAGCCGGAAATAGCGAGTAAGCCTACATTAGCTAGCACCGTGAGTGACGCTAGAAACGTCCCTAAAAGCATCGCTTTATAATGAGGGCGGCACAATTTAAGTAAACGAATAAAGTTAGTCATTAGTCGCTCCATGTTGCGCTGTTTGCAGCAGCTTTGCAAATTCGCCAGCTTGCTGGCTGAGCGTTATAAAGTCGCCTTGCTGAGCGATGGCACCGTTTTCCATAACGATAAGTTGTTTGGCATTTCTTACTGTATTTAAGCGGTGCGCTATGGTGATCACTAAGTGTTCTTTTGCATACTCAGCAATAGCGTTTTGAATGAGCTGTTCAGTTTGACTGTCTAAATGAGCGGTTGGCTCATCAAGCATTAAAATAGGGGCGTTTTTTAAAAATGCACGAGCTAAAGCAATACGCTGCTTTTGTCCTCCAGAGAGCCCTTCGCCTTGTTCACCTATTAATGTGTTAAACCCATCAGGTAAGTCGTTAATAAATTCCAGCGCACCAGCTTGCTGCGCCGCCTGCTCAAGTGCTGCATTTGAAACGCCTGGGTTACCTAGCTTTATATTAGCGCCAATGGTGTCGTAAAATAAGGTTGGCTTTTGTGGGATCCAGGCAATGTTTTGTTGTAATTGGCTTATATCGGCTGTCGTCAATGGTTGTTGGTCAATGGATATGTGTTGTATTACTTCTGGGTGAAAACCAAGCATGCAATCAAGTAGGGTGCTCTTACCTGAGCCGCTAGCTCCCACAATGGCTACTAGTCCTGTGCTTGGCAGGGTTAAATTAATATTATTAATTCCCTCATTGCTATTAGGGTAACTAAAATTGAGATCATGGACGCTGATAGTGCTGTTACCCTCCATGTTTATATGAGCTGTGTGGTTATTATTTTTTGATGGCAGTGGTGCATTTAAAATGATTAGCATATCTGCAGCAGCACTAATTCCTTGTAAGCGCGCATGATAATGGCTGCCTAATTGGCGAAGCGGTAAGTAAAATTCAGGCGCTAGCAGCAATACTACAAAGCCGGTTGCAAAATCGAGCGTGCCAAAAAATAATCTAAAACCAATAATAACCGCTACCAGTGCCACACTAATTGTGGCTAAAAACTCCAGTGCAAAAGAAGATAAAAAAGCAATTTTTAACACGCTTAGCGTTGCATGCCTAAAATCATCTGAAATTTGGGCTATTTGCTTTAGCTCTTTGCGCGTAGCATTAAACAATTTTAGTTGGGTAAGCCCTTGTATGCGGTCAAAAAAGTAGTTGCCTAATACCGCCAGTTGTTGCCAGCGCTTTTGGTTAAGCGCTTCTGCCTTATGACCAACTAGAATCATAAAAAACGGAATAAGTGGTGCGGTTAATAAAAATATCAGTCCCGCTTTATAATCGGTCGGAAATATAACCACTAATATTGCCAGAGGAATAAGCGCACTATAGGCAACCCCTGGTAAGTACTTTGCATAGTAGTCATGCAGTGCTTCTACACCATTGTGCAGCGTGTTGAGCGTAGCGCCTTGGCCGTGTTGCTCTATATAACTTGGCCCAAGTAGCGTGAGTTTATCGAGTAAAGTTTGGCGAATAGCCGATTTGATTTTAAGCGCTGCAAATGCGCTTAAGCGCTCACTTAACGCTAAAAAAATGGCGCGCAGTAAAATAATACCCGCTAAAGGCCATAAAAAGTGGGTTACTTGGGCTAAATTACGCCCTTCAAACATCACATCATGAATGGTTTGTGCAAGTAAATAAGCGCCTGCAATCATTAAAATCGCATTAACTGTACCTAGGGCAATGCTTAGCTTTAACCACATTGCTGCCGGCTTACTTTGCTGCTTTAAAAAAGCGCGCAGAGACTGTTGCTGCGCGCGATTAGGTCGGGGGTTAGTCGTCATTATGAGTTGTATTATGCTCGTTTAATAAATCATGGGTGGCTTGTTCATCATCAGCAATACTGTTTTTATTTTGATGAAACTCATACCACATTACATTTATTACGCCTAATGTACAGGCAAGTAATACACCTAAAATCCACGCGAAATACCACATAATTTAGTCTCCTTAATAGCTGCCGTGAGGGTTGTTTTCAATTTCATCAACCGTCACTCTGCGCCACATTTTTACATAACACCACGTGGTGTAGGCTAAAATGAGTGGCACAAATATAACCACAGCAATAAACATAACATTGAGTGTTCTGTGGCTTGATACCGCATCCCAAATGGTTAAGCTAATATCAGGGTTGTTGCTTGAGGGCATGATAAATGGGAATAACGAAACGCCCGCGGTCATAATCACTCCAATTAACATCACACTGGTTGCCAGTAAGCCTAAAGCGGGTTTATTTACTTTAGAAAACAGCAGTGCACACAGTGCCATTGCAAATGCCAAAATAGGGAAGGTCATTGTCCATGGACGTTCGCTGTAGTTATTCAGCCATGCGCCTTGGGCGGTTGTGACTACTTTTGCCAGTGGATCTGCATGGCCTTGAGTATCACCCATAGAAACAATTTGATAGCCCGTTAGGTTGGCAACCCACACACCAGCCGCCGCAAATAACACTATAAAGGCAAGTAATGAGTAGCGACCGTATTGTCCTGAGCGCTCAGCAACCTGATCTGCAGTGCGCAGTTGTAGCCACATTCCCGCGTGTGCAATTAACATGGTAATACTAACTAAACCGGCAATGAGCGCAAATGGATTAAGCAAGGCGAAAAACGACCCTTGGTAACTGACTCTTAATAAATTATCGATATTAAACGGTACACCCAAAAACAAGTTACCAAACGCGACACCAAATACCAGCGCAGGTATGGCACTACCGGCAAACAAGCCCCAGTCCCAGTTATTACGCCAGTGTTTAGAGTCAACTTTAGAGCGATAATCAAAGCCAAGAGGTCTAAAAAATAATGCAAATAACACCAGCATCATGGCAAAGTAAAAACCAGAAAACGCTGCCGCATAAACCATAGGCCACGCTGCAAACAAGGCACCGCCAGCAGTAATAAACCATACTTGGTTACCATCCCAGTGGGCACCAATGGTATTAATAACGGTACGACGTTCACTGTCTGTTTTGCCCACAAAGCGCAGTAACATAGCAACGCCCATGTCCATACCATCGGTAATGGCAAAACCAATTAACAGCACACCAATAATTAACCACCAGAGCATTTTTAATGTTTCATAATCAAAAATCATGATAGTTCTCCTTTAGCAGCCGTGCTGTGATCAGGTAATTCAAAATGGTACTTACCGGTATGAAGGGAGCTTGGGCCTTGCTTAATAAATTTAATCATTAACCATGCTTCAACAATCGCCAATCCAGTATAGAAAACAATAAAACCGGTCAAGCTAATTAAAATATCATTTACCGTCAGCGATGACGTTGCTAAAAAGGTCGGTAATACTTCAGAAATAGCCCATGGCTGGCGGCCATATTCAGCCACAATCCAACCAAATTCAATAGCAATCCAAGGCAGAGGAATGCTCAATACCGCCGCCCACAACAACCAACGTTTTTGTTCAATAATACGATGGGCGTTGTAATAAAAAGAGAGAATAAACACGCCAAGCATAATTACGCCACAGCCAACCATAATCCTAAATGACCAAAACATAGGGCCCACTTTAGGGAAGGAGTCTTTAACGGCTTGTTGTATTTGTGCCTCGCTGGCATCTACCACATTAGGAGTGTAACGTTTAAGTAATAAGCCATAGCCTAAATCATCTTTGACGTTATCAAACTTTTCGATATTTGCAGGGGTATCGTCACCTGCGCGAAGTTTTTCTAGGTATTCATAAGCAATCATGCCATTGCGAATACGCTTTTCGTGTTTTTTCTCAAGATCTGAAATACCAATCACTTGCTCATCAAGTGAGCGAGTTGCAATAATCCCTAATGCGTAGGGAATTTTTACTGCAGCATGAGTGACTTGCTCTTCTGAGTCAGGGAAACCTATTGCAGTAAAGGCTGCTGGAGCTTCTTCTGTATGCCATTCAGCTTCTATGGTCGCGAGTTTTACTTTTTGTACTTCACCGACTTCGTAGCCAGATTCATCACCGAGTAAAATAACACACAAAATAGAGGCTAAACCAAAGCCTGATGCCACCGAGAACGACCGTTTAGCAAATGCCAAATCACGTCCTTTTAATATGTACCAGCTACTAATTCCAAGTACAAACATAGAGGCGGCCACATAACCTGCAGACACGGTATGAATAAACTTAACTTGTGCTACAGGGTTAAATACCAGCTCTGCAAAACTGGTCATTTCCATGCGCATGGTTTGATAGTTAAACTCAGCCCCTACTGGATTTTGCATCCACGCATTAGCGACTAAAATCCACAGCGCAGACATATTTGTGCCCAGCGCCATTAAAAATGTGACCCCTAAATGCTGGCGTTTAGAGAGCCTATCCCAACCTAAAAAGAACATTCCCACAAAGGTTGATTCTAAAAAGAATGCCATTAAGCCTTCAATGGCCAGTGGCGCACCAAATACATCACCCACATAGTGCGAGTAATACGACCAGTTAGTACCAAACTCAAATTCCATGGTGAGGCCCGTCGCCACGCCAATAGCAAAGTTAATACCAAATAACTTGCCCCAAAACTTAGTCATATCACGATAAATTTCGCGACCGGTCATAACATAAACCGATTCCATGATAACTAAAATCCAGGTCATACCGATTGTTAACGGCACAAATAAAAAATGAAATAGAGCGGTGACAGCAAACTGTAATCGCGATAGATCCACAAAGGTTTCATCTATCATTTTTGGCTCCTTTGGTTGTGATGCAGTGACAGCACAAAGCAATTGTTAATGTTTTAATAAACTTTCAGTAATTTCTGAAAGTTTGCATCATTATTAGCGTTTGTACAATTTTTGTCAATATGTATATTAGAAAACTTTAATATACTATGACATTACATCAGTCTATAAAATACGCAATCATCAATTAAGAGTAAGTTAGAAAAAAGTGGTGTGTTTTAAGCGTTTAACCTAGCCTTAAAACACGGTAAACTAATCGGTATGAACGCCGGGTTTACTTGTGAAAAAATAGCAAATGAAAAAAGATAAAAAACAACTACGAATTGGTATTGTGGCAGGTGAACTGTCGGGCGATATTTTAGGTGAAGGGCTCATAAAAGCGCTTAAAATACACTTTCCTGATGCCACTTTTGAAGGTATTGCAGGCCCTAAAATGCAAGCTCAAGGCTGCAAAACGCTGTTTGATATGGATGAGTTGTCGGTTATGGGCTTGGTTGAAGTCCTAGGCCGTTTACCGCGCTTGCTAAAAATCCGCAAACAACTCGTGCAGCACTTTGTTAATAACCCTCCTGATGTATTTATTGGTATTGATGCGCCGGACTTTAATTTACGTGTAGAAAAACCGTTAAAAGATGCAGGCATCAAAACCGTGCAATACGTAAGCCCTTCAGTGTGGGCGTGGCGTGAAAAACGTATTCACACTATAAGTGCAGCAACTAACTTAGTATTGGCTTTATTGCCTTTTGAAAAAGAATTTTACGACAAACACCAAGTACCGTGTACTTTTGTAGGCCATACATTAGCTGACGACATTGCACTTAAGCACGACGATAGCCAAGCCCGCAGCCAACTAGGCTTAAGTGCTGATGATAAGGTGTTAGCGTTATTGCCCGGGAGCCGGGGCTCAGAAGTGGGCTTGTTAAGCGAAACTTACATAAAAACAGCGACGCAGTTACAAGCGCAGAACCCTGCATTAAAAGTCGTGGTGCCACTGGTGAACGAAAAGCGCAAAGCGCAGTTTATTGCTATTTTAAATGCCACAGCGCCCTCACTTAATGTTAACTTACTGGATGGGCAATCAAATTTAGCCATGCAAGCCGCCGATGCTATATTGCTTGCATCAGGTACAGCAACGCTTGAGGGCATGTTATATAAAAAGCCAATGGTGGTTGGTTATAAAATTAAACCCATGAGTTACTGGATTTTTAAAACCTTATTTACCTTTAATATTAAATATTTTTCGCTACCCAATTTATTGGCAGATGAAGAGTTAGTACCAGAGTTTTTACAAAGTGAGTGTAATGTCGCTAACTTAACAGCAGCACTTACCCCTATACTCAATAGCGATAATAAAGAATTAAAAGCACGCTTTTTAGCCATACATGAAAAAATTAGATTAGATGCAAGTAAACAAGCTGCAAATGCAGTGGCGGAGTTAATAGATGCAAATTGAACGACCCAATGTAACCTTAATAGCCGGTGTGGATGAAGTTGGTCGTGGACCGCTGGTGGGTGATGTGGTTACAGCCGCTGTTATTTTAAATCCCGCTAAACCGATTGCTGGCCTTGCCGACTCTAAAAAATTAACCGATAAAAAGCGCCAATTATTAGCCATCGAAATAAAAGAAAAAGCACTGTGTTACGCCATTGGCCGTTGTAGCCCCAGTGAAATAGATGAGTTAAATATATTACAAGCCACTATGCTTGCTATGAGCCGCGCGGTGGAAGCACTTAACACAGTGCCTGAATTTGTGTTTGTAGATGGAAACCGCCTTCCTAAATTAGCCATGCCCGCACAAGCGGTGGTAAAAGGCGATAGCCTAGTTGCTGAAATATCAGCCGCGTCTATTTTAGCAAAAGTTGCCCGGGATGATGAAATGATTGAACTTGATGCACGCTACCCACAATATGGGTTTGCAGGGCATAAGGGGTATCCAACTAAGGCACATTTTGCAGCGCTTGAACAATACGGTGCGATAGATGAGCATCGCAAGAGCTTTAAACCTGTGCAGCGTGTGCTTGCGCTTTCGGGTAAGGAGTAATTATGGCGGCTCCTGAATTTGTTCATCTAAGAGTTCACTCAGACTTTTCAATGGTTGATGGTTTGGCAAAAACCAAACCAATCGTCGCTAAAGCACAAGAGCTTGAAATGCCAGCGTTGGCAATTACCGATCAAATGAACTTTTGTGGTCTGGTGCGTTTTTATGGCGCAGCGCATAATGCGGGTATTAAGCCGATTGTTGGTGCGGATTTTTGGGTACGTAGCCCAGAATTCCCCGACGAACCAAGCCGATTAACATTATTAGCCAAAGATAACATTGGCTATAAAAATATTACTTTATTGATCTCTAAAGCCTATCAACGTGGCCATGTTTTTCATCGCCCTGTCATTGACCGTGAGTGGTTAGTTGATTTAAAAGAGGGGCTTATCATACTCTCGGGCGCCAAAGATGGCGATTTAGGAAAAGCCTTAATAAAAGGTAACCCCGCTATTGTTGAGTCGGTGGTCAGTTTTTATAAACAGCATTTTAGCGATCATTATTATATAGAGCTTATTCGTACCAACCGTGCTCAAGAAGAAAATTATTTGCACATGGCGGTGGAGCTTGCAACAAATGAGCAATTGCCAGTAGTGGCCACCAATGAAGTGGTATTTTTAAAACCTGAAAACTTTGAAGCCCATGAAATTCGTGTGGCTATTTTTGATGGTTACACTCTAGATGATAAACGCCGACCAAAGCGTTTTTCACAAGAGCAATACCTAAAAACGCCAGAACAAATGGCAGAGCTATTTAGTGATATTCCAGAAGCGCTACAAAATACCGTAGAAATTGCAAAGCGCTGTAATGTAACCGTGCAATTAGGTGAGTATTTCCTACCAGATTACCCGACGGGCTCACTAAAAATTGATGAGTTTTTGGTTAAAGTGTCACAAGACGGCCTTGAAGAACGATTACAGTTTTTATTTCCTGACGAGCAAGAACGTCAAGAAAAACGTGGCGAATACGATGAACGTTTAAAAATAGAACTTGATGTAATTAACCAAATGGGATTCCCTGGTTACTTCTTGATCGTAATGGAGTTTATTCAGTGGAGTAAAGATAACAATATTCCAGTAGGCCCAGGGCGTGGTTCAGGTGCGGGTTCATTAGTGGCTTATGCCCTCAAAATTACCGACCTTGATCCGCTCGAATTTGACCTACTCTTCGAGCGATTCTTAAACCCTGAACGTGTTTCTATGCCCGACTTTGACGTCGACTTTTGCATGGATAGGCGTGATGAAGTAATTGATCATGTATCGGCCTTGTATGGCCGTGACGCGGTATCGCAAATTATTACCTTTGGTACTATGGCAGCAAAAGCGGTAATACGCGATGTAGGCCGGGTACTTGGTCATCCGTATGGGTTTGTCGATCGTATTTCTAAGCTTATTCCGGGCGACCCTGGGATGACACTGGCTAAAGCATTTGACGTAGAACCCCGTTTGCAAGAAGCCTACGACGGCGATGAAGAAGTTAAAGACTTAATCGACATGTGTCGTATTCTTGAGGGCTGTACGCGTAATGCCGGTAAACATGCCGGGGGGGTTGTAATATCGCCGACCACCATTACCGATTTTGCGGCGCTCTATTGCGATGACGAAGGCAAGTTTCCTGTTACCCAGTTTGATAAAAACGATGTAGAAACCGCCGGTTTAGTTAAGTTTGACTTTTTAGGCTTACGTACGCTCACCATATTACAGTGGGCGCTGGATATGACCAATGAGCGCTTAAAGCGTGAAGGCAAACAGCCGGTCGATATCAACACCATTCCATTGGATGATAAAAAAAGTATAGAGTTACTGCTGCGCGCTGAAACCACCGCGGTATTCCAGCTAGAATCACGCGGCATGAAAGACCTAGTCCGCCGATTAAAGCCCGATTGCTTTGAAGATATGATAGCCCTAGTGGCCTTGTTCCGCCCAGGTCCACTGCAATCAGGCATGGTAGATAACTTCATCGACCGAAAGCTCGGCAGAGAAGAAATCTCATACCCCGATGCGCAATACCAACACGAAAGTTTAAAGCCGATTCTTGAGCCGACATACGGCATTATTTTGTATCAAGAACAAGTTATGCAAATAGCGCAGGTGCTGGCCGGTTATACACTGGGTGGCGCTGATATGTTACGTCGTGCTATGGGTAAGAAAAAGCCTGAAGAAATGGCAAAACAGCGCTCAACCTTTGAAGAAGGCGCACGTAACAACGGTATTGACGGCGAACTGGCAATAAAAATATTTGACTTGGTTGAAAAGTTTGCGGGTTACGGTTTTAACAAATCTCACTCAGCAGCTTATGCATTAGTATCGTATCAAACGCTGTGGATGAAAACGCATTATCCGGCCGAGTTTATGGCGGCGGTAATGTCGGCTGATATGGATAACACCGACAAAATAGTAACGCTGGTGGATGAGTGTGAAAACATGAAACTCACTTTGTTACCGCCCGATGTAAACGCGGGTGAATACAAGTTTACTGTTAACCTTCAAGGTGAAATTGTTTACGGCATAGGGGCAATTAAAGGCGTAGGTGAAGCGCCGGTTGATGCCATATTAGAGGCGCGAGCAAAAGGCGGCTCATTTAAAGACCTATTTGATTTTTGTGCGCGTGTTGATTTAAAACGCTTAAATAAACGCGTTACCGAGAAATTAATTTATGCAGGCGCATTAGACCAACTAGGGCCTGAAAAAACTCAGCCAGGGCGAGCAACACTATTAGCCAGCTTAAAAGATGCGATGCGCGCAGCCGATCAGCACAACAAAGCTGAATTATTAGGGCAAAGTGATTTATTTGGTTTATTGGCTACAGAGCCTGATGAAGTAGAGCAAGCGTTTATAAAAGCAACACCGCTTACGGATAATCAGTGGCTTGATGGCGAAAAAGACACCCTAGGCCTTTATTTAACCGGACATCCTATAAACCAGTATCGACGAGAGCTTGGGCATTATACCAGTGGGCGACTCATCGACTTACAACCAACTAATCGTGATGTAGTCTCAACCGGAGCAGGTTTAGTGATTGCAGCGAGAACCTTAATTAATAAAAAAGGAAATCGTTGGGGGCTGATAACTTTAGATGACAAAAGCGCCCGAATTGATGTACGCTTGTTTCCAGAACAGTTTGAAATGTACCAAGATATGTTGCAAATCAACAATATTTTGGTGATATCCGGACAGGTCAGCTTTGATAACTTCTCTGGTGGTATTACAATGACCGCCAGAGAAATAAACACCATTGCTCAGGCGCGTGAAAAGCGTATAAAAGCGATTAAGATGACGCTGAATATGGTGCAGATCGAGGCTGGTTTCTTCGATAAATTACAAAAAGTACTCGAACCATACAAAATGGGAACGTGTCCGATCAAGGTATATTATCAACGCCCCGATGCGTTGGTGCAATTAACCCTAGGGATCGAATGGTGTGTTACGCCAAGTGACGACTTAATTCATAAGTTATCGCTGATGGCAGCGCAAAATGTAGAACTAGAATTTAACTAATTAGGTAGTTTAGAGCATGAGCCTCAATTATCTTGATTTTGAGCTTCCAATTGCAGAATTAGAAGCAAAAATTGAAGAATTACAAAATGTAAGCCGCGCTGGCGAATTAGACCTTGGATTAGAAGAGGAAGTCAGTAAACTTAAAGAAAAGAGCGCACAAATGAAGGAGAAAATTTTCTCTGAACTAGGCGCTTGGCAAGTATCACAGTTAGCACGTCATCCGTTGCGTCCTTATACTCGAGATTATATCGAGCGTATTTTTACGGAATTTGACGAATTTGCGGGTGATCGCACGTTTGCTAACGACCCTGCCATTTTAGGCGGCGTAGCCCGTTTAGATGGTGAGCCAGTAATGGTGATCGGTCAGCAAAAAGGCCGTGGTACTGCTGAAAAAATCAAACGTAATTTTGGCATGCCAAAACCTGAAGGTTACCGTAAAGCATTGCGCTTAATGGAAATGGCAGAGCGTTTTAAAATGCCAATCATGACCTTTATCGACACCCCAGGTGCATACCCTGGTGTTGGCGCTGAAGAGCGTGGTCAGTCTGAAGCAATTGCACGTAACCTAAAAGTAATGGCCGCACTTAAAGTACCAACAATTTGTACTGTTATTGGTGAAGGTGGTTCAGGTGGTGCATTAGCCATTGGTGTGGGCGACAGAGTAAACATGTTGCAATACAGCACTTACTCGGTTATTTCACCAGAGGGTTGTGCCTCTATTTTATGGAAAAGTGCTGACAAAGCACCATTGGCTGCAGAGGCAATGGGTGTAACAGCAGAGCGTGTTAAAGAGCTAGATTTAATTAATAATTTAGTTGAAGAGCCTCTAGGCGGCGCGCACCGTAATTATGATGCGATGGCACGTAACTTAAAAGTACGCCTTAAGCGAGATTTAGCAGACCTACAAGCGTTATCGCTTGAAGAGATGCTTGACCAACGTTACAAGCGTTTAATGTCGTTTGGTTATTGTTAAAAATAGCTAAATATAGAAAAAAGCCGCCTATGCGGCTTTTTTTGTTTTAAAATACCGTAACGTAGAGCCTTTATTGTTCGGGTTATTAGCAATTTACTCATTGGGTATATTAATGCACAAAACACCTATTTATCTGCAGGTAAAAAAATCCCTTAATCACTACTTAGAAAATGGGCAATTCACATTTACAGTAGCCTTATCTGGTGGGGTAGACTCGGTGGTGCTGTTGCAGGTAATGCATGCGTTAAAACAGCAGTGCCCGCAATTAGATTTAAGTGCAATTTATGTCAATCATGGCTTAAGTGATAACGCCCATCACTGGCGGCAATTTTGCCATGCACGCTGTGAGCAGCTTTCAATTGATTTTAAGGCGGCAAACGTCATTATTGAGCCGAAATCGCGCACCAGTATTGAAGCGCAGGCTCGCGAAGCGCGTTATCAAGCGCTTGATGAACACAGCCCAAGTGATAGTGTCATTTTGTTAGGCCAGCATTTAAACGACCAAGTAGAGACATTTCTACTTCGTTTAAAGCGCGGCTCAGGCTTAAAAGGGCTCGGCGCTATGCAGCAAACTCGCGTGCTTGAAAGTGGCCGTGAGTGCTACAGGCCATTACTTGGGGTAAAACGCAGCGACATAGAAGCGTTTGCTCAGCAATTTAATATTAGCCATATTACTGATGAGTCAAACTCCAATGAACGCTTTGATCGTAATTTTTTGCGTCAACAAATCGTGCCTAAGTTGGCTGAGCGTTTTACTGGGTTTGAGCAGTGTACAGCCCGTAGTATAGAATTATTACAACAGCAACAAGCACTGCTTGATGAATATACCCAGCAAGATCTCGCACAGTGTATTAACCAACATCAGGCGCTTAATATACAAAATATGGCTCATTACAGCGCTATTCGCATTGCGAATCTTCTGCGCGCATGGCTGGCTTTATTTACTCATACCATGCCTTCGCAAAAACAGTTAATGCAAATAATGAGTCAGGCTATTCATGCCAAAGCTGATGCGCAAATGGTTATTGAGCTAAGCGATGGACAAATACGCCGTCATCAAGGTTATCTGTATTTTGTGCAACCGACGCCTTTAGCCGTTAATATTGAACGCGTAACAAATCACGAATTAGTGCTGAATGACGGACAAATACTACAATGCCTGCAGGGAGTGGGTATACGCGCCCCTAAACTTGATGAACAAGTCAGTGTTCGTTTTAACTGTAATAGTGCGCGTATTAAACCACTCAAAAAACCAGGCAGTAATAGTCTTAAACATTGGTTTAAAGATGCAAAAGTAGCCCCTTGGCTGCGTGCTCATATTCCATTAATTTTTTACAATGATGAGCTAGTTCAAGTGGTTGGTTATTTTGTTAGTGATAACCATAAAGATGAGAATGGAGTTATTTGGGAGTATAAATCATGAGTCAACAACCTCATGTTGGGCTGTCGCTTATAAATAAGGCACCTACTGGCATATTAATTACGCTATTGATTGCGGTTTTAGCGAATGTATTTTTAACCCTTAATATAATTACATTAGGCTACGCTGTGTTGGGCGGTATGGTATGTGCCGCCATTTTACTTGCCTATTGGTTAGGTAAAGGGGGCGTATTTTTCATTTTAGGGGTGAGTATGCCCTTACTGTTAGTGCTTTTTACACCGCTTGCGACAATTGCCGCATTGCTTAATTTACTCAGTGGCTTCTTTTTTGGCTTTTGCGCCATGTTGCTCATTTATAAGCACGTGATATTAAAAAAGTAGCGTAAAAAAGCCCAGCGGGGGAGGCTAGGCTTTTTAAAAATAATGTTTTTATTACTTAATAGGCTTTTGCGCAGTTTCGCCCAGATGCTTTTGCTTTATATAAGCCTTTATCTGCGCGAGAAAATATCTCGTTCTGGCAATCGTCGCTATTAGTCAGCGTAAAACCAATACTGGCTGTGACGTTGTATTTAGACATAATCGGTGAGTTTCTGACTAAACGCATAATACGTTCAGCCACCACTTTATTGGTGGTAAAAGCCGGGTCTTCGATTAATATTGAAAACTCATCGCCACCAAAGCGAAATACCGA
This sequence comes from Pseudoalteromonas sp. APC 3250, assembly GCF_030407915.1. Classification (NCBI taxonomy): domain Bacteria; kingdom Pseudomonadati; phylum Pseudomonadota; class Gammaproteobacteria; order Alteromonadales; family Pseudoalteromonadaceae; genus Pseudoalteromonas; species Pseudoalteromonas sp. APC 3250. Next base: position 30,348 of record NZ_JASDCM010000006.1, on the reverse strand, counting down.
ATCAGTCCCCCTAATACTACTAGATAAAACCGCAGCAAACTCGATTAAAACGTCATCGCCAATTTTGTGACCATAGTTGTCATTTACTTGCTTAAAATTATCTAAATCAAGCAGCATTAAACTAAACGAATGACCGTTACGTCGATGATTTTCAAGCTTTTGTAGCAACATGTCATTAAATTGACTACGGTTGTTTAATCCGGTTAATGAATCTTTTGTGGCTAACCTTAATACACGGTTATACATAAGCGCATTACGCAATGGATAAATTAGTACACTATGAAAGTGTTGTAGCTTTTTCTCAATAGCCGCACTAAGCGGATACTTTGTATAATAAGTTAATGTGCCTAAGTACTCATTTTCAACTTTTAAATCAAACGAGTACGCTGGATTTTCAACATCACTATTGGGTGTTTTTACATCAATACTTGTTGCTTTAAAATGCACACCAGAAAAATTAAGCAGTTGTCTTGCAAAATTTGCAAACGTTCCTAAAATATCTTCTAAAACTAAGCTCGTTTGCAGTTTAGCTGCTAGCTCATGCAGTGCTGTCGGTGTATTGCTATTATATTGCTCTGCTGAGAACGGCAAAAATTCGCCGCGACCAGAGATACGTTGTGTCAAAATATGAACGTTTTCCACTATTTCTTCCCCCTATAGTATTACTTTTTATAACTAAGCAGGTTATATGCCATATTTACATTCTGGCTGAAACTTATACGGTTGCTATAGTTAAGTTACATTCCATTGATTGCTTATAAGGATTGCATTGCAAAATATTAATGCTCAGGTTTTTGGACTTTTAGTTGCTGCGGTTCTATTTGTATGGCTATTTAAGCGAATAGGGCTTCCCCCTGTATTAGCTTATTTAGCGGTAGGTTTACTAGCTGGTGGCCATGGCGTTGGTTGGATGGCACAAAGCCATGAAATGGACTTTATTGCTGAGCTGGGTATTGTGTTTTTGTTATTTAGTTTAGGGCTGGAGTTTTCTGTATCGCGCTTAATGGCAATGCGAAATATCGTATTTGGCTTAGGCTCATTGCAAGTCATAGTCAGCAGTATCTTGCTTATTTTAATCCTTTATTTATTAAATTTTAGTTTATTAACTAGTTTTACCATCGGCATTATTATTATGCTCTCCTCTACGGCGGTGGTTGCTAAATTATTAAAAGAGAGTGGTGATTTAAATAAACGCCGAGGGCAATTGGCAATCGGTGTTTTACTATTTCAAGACATTGCGGTTGTGCCGTTACTCATTATTTTGCCATTATTTGCCAGCAGTGATCCCAATAGTATTGGTTGGGCATTACTGTTTGCGCTGACTAAAGGCGCGTTTGTGTGTGTATTGCTATGGGCTATTGGCAAGTGGGTTTTGCCCAAGGTGTTTAAAGAAGTGGCACTAGCACGAAGCGATGAGCTGTTTGTATTAACCACGTTATTGGTGTCTTTGTTTGCAGGGTTACTCACATACTCTTTTGGTTTATCGATGGCATTAGGGGCTTTTTTAGCAGGCATGATGCTAGGGGAGAGCCACTATCGTCATCAATTAGAGGCCGATATTCGCCCGTTTCGCGATATTCTCATGGGGTTATTTTTTGTAACCGTGGGGATGCAGTTAGACATTGGTTTTGTTGTTGATCATGCGGGTATTATTATTGTTGCCTTGATGGGCATCTTAATCTTAAAAATTGCCGTAGTGATGTTATCTTCTTTATTTATGGGAGAGCGAAAACAAGATGCGTTAGCGTGCGCTATAATGTTGTGGCAAATGGGTGAGTTTGGCTTTGTGTTAATTGCACTCGCTGCACAGCATAACTTGCTGAGCGTTGAGCAAGTATCATTTTTAATTGCCATGGGCGTAATTTCTATGGCGCTTACGCCCTATTTAATTGATAAAACCCCTTTTATTTTGAAACGACTAGGCATGTTAGAGCGCGCAAAGTTTGCCTTTGAAGACGAGCTTCAAAGTAGCACTCTTTATCATAACCATGTGGTGATATGCGGTTTTTCTCGAGTAGGACAAACTATTGCCCGCTTTTTATCCCCAGAGGCAATTGATTATGTGGCAATAGAGAGCGACCCCATTTTAGTACAAGAAGGAAAAGCGGCGGGCGAGCCTTTAATATTTGGTCATGTTGAGCAAAAAGATATTTTAAAGTGTGCGGGGGTAGAGCGAGCGCGACTAGTCATTATTACTTTTACCGAATTTCAACAAACTCAAATAGTCATTAATGCCATTAAACAGGTTGCACCTAAGGTTAAAATACTCATAAGAACCCGTGATGATAGTCAGTTAGAGCGCTTAAAAGCGCTAGGGGTTACTGAGGTTGTGCCTGAGGCGCTTGAAGCAAGCTTAATGTTGGTGTCGCATGCTTTGTCAATGTCTGGTGTGCCAATGAGCCGTATTATTCGCCGTGTTAGTAGTGAGCGACGAAACCGTTATAAATTATTGCAAAGCTTTTTTGCCGGCGAAAATATTGACAGCGATACCAACTTGCCAGAGCGTTTAGAGTATTTACATGTAATAGCCTTACCAGATAAAGCATTTGCGGTTAATAAAGCAATTAGCGAACTCAATTTAGCAAAAAGAAAAGTGCTAATTAAGGCGCTTCGCCGCGAGGGCGAAGAAATAGACACACCACAAGAACACACAATATTGTATGCTAATGATATTCTAGTGCTGCAAGGTAAACCACGGCGTGTAGAACGTGTTGAGCATTATTTACTTGATGGTATAGAGTAGCCCATCAAGCAAAAAAACTTACTCTAGCTCTAAGAACTTTCTGATTTCAGGGAGTTGTTTCATACCATCGTCGTATCCGATTTGAATTAAATGCTGGGTGTAGCGTTTTTCAAATAACAAATAGCTGGTCAAACTCGACTGAGAGCGCTTTTTTACCCCGATCATACGTAATAAAACTTTTATCGCCCAAGGCATATCATCGTAATACTGCGCGGCAATGGCATTGAAGTTTTGCGATGGATTAATAATAAAGCTATCTATTTGTTTCAATTCTTGATGCTTATGCTTATTGGGCAGTAAACCGAGTGTGCGGTTTATTCTGTCCAAGCGCTCTAAATCAGATTGCATAGTGTCGGTAAATACACTGTCGAGTAAATGCCCTGCCACGGCCGAAAGCCCTGGGAAATGTGCAGAGTACCCTGGAGGATGTGGCTCTTTGGGTTGATCAACCCCAATAATAAATATTTTATTTGCCCCTAAGTGAATAGAGGGGCTTAAAGGTGAAAGCTGATGTATTGAGCCATCGCCAAAGTAATAGTTATAAATATTCACACTTGGAAACACCATAGGAATGGCACTTGAGGCCATTAGGTGTTCAACATTGATACGAGTAGCGCGTCCTTCGCGCTTGGCTCGTTGCCAAGAATGCTGCGTATTTGACTGAAAAAAAGCAACAGAATCGCCAGTAGTATAACTGGATGCAGTGATAGACAGCGCCTCTAAATAGTCACGGTGTAAATTACGCTCAATACGATGTAAATCCAGTATATCGTTTAACAGTTTTCTAAGTGGTCGGTTATTTAACAAGCTTGCTGGTGGATGGTTTATATGCTCTGACTGGAAACTGGTTAAAATATTACGGGTAATATGACCAAACACACTTAAAAAGTCGCTTTTATATACCATCGAAGTTGAAAAGTTTTTCCAAACTGTTTCTAGTTTTCTTACCGCTAAATGCATACATGAGGCGTAACATGCTAAGGCCGCAGAATTAATTGCACCGGCAGAGGTGCCATTTATCACTCTAAAGGGGAGCGGGGCGGTTCTGGGCATACTTTGCGCCAACGCTTTCAAAACACCCACTTGATAAGCCGCTCGGGCACCACCACCTGTTAGTAATAAGGCAATTTTAGGTTTACTAGGATCGACTTGCTTAATTTTCATGTTAGGTATTTAAACTGTTCGCTGTCTTTACTTTATTTATTTACTGTAAGTCTTTAAGCTAGAAGAATCAAAGGATATGTTAGAGTCTATTTATCTTTCGAGGTTGAATTTTTAGTAGTGTGTTTGTTTTTTAGGCAAGGCTGAGCCTATGTATTGTGGTTACTTCCCAAAAATAGGTGATAACGTAGCTTAAAAATTAAACATCCTCTACCCAAGGGGGCTGAACAAATTTTAATCCGGAAAGGTCAACAGACCCTACTTATTAATGAATATTAGTGTAAGTTAGGAATTAAATCTGTTTAGAGTACTCTAAACGGTATCGCATTTTTATATTTATGGAGTTCGTATGTCAGATAAACCATCAGAATCAGATGTTCAAAAACGTCCACCGAATAACAACCTTATCTTCGCAGGGGTTATTTTATTAATCATTATTATTGCCGCCGCGTTTGTATTATTAAAACCAAGCGAAGCCCCAGAAACAGTTATGCAGGTTGAAGAACCCATAAAAGAGCAACCCGTTATGGAGCTAAAACCTGAAAACGACCCAGTGGTCGGTGCACCATCGGTTAAGCCAGAAAAACCTGAAGAGTTAGCAGTGCCAACACAGCGCCCAGACGTTGAGCCAGAGTCTGAGGTTGTGCCTTTACCAACATTAAATGACAGTGATCCTGTCGTGGTTGCAAAATTAGATGAATACTTAGGCGATGCGGCAATGAGCCTAGTGTTAAACGATGATGTTATTCGTCGTGGTGTGGTGTTTATCGATAACTTAGCAAAAGGTAAGGTAGCTAAGAAACATACCCCAGTTGTAAAGTTAGAAGAAGGTTTTAGCGTAAACGAAGGCGATATTTTAACCATTGATCCTAATAGCTATGAACGCTACACCCCATATGTAAAAGTACTAACAAGTATGAGTGCCGCACAAGCTGTTCGTTTATATGAAGAATATAAACCGCTAATCAACAGTGCATACACTGAAATTGGCTATGGCGATGATGAGTTTACACAAACACTTGAAGATGCCATTGACTTGCTACTTGATACTCCAGAGCCAAAAGGCAGCTTACCTTTATTGCGTGACTCGGTTACTTATCAGTATGCGTTTTCTGAGTGGGAGCAATTACCCGCTGCACAAAAACAACTTTTACGCATGGGCCCAGAGAACATGAAAAAGGTAAAAGCAGCGCTACGTAATATAAAAGCGCAGTTAGAGAGTAATTAATAACCGCTTTAATAACTAAATACCCTGCGATTGTATATGAAGTGTGCAATCGCACTTTCTTTTTTGATTATCCCTTGAATAACAGAGTAAAAGTAGAGATAATCTCAATTGCGCCAACCAAGGCCCTCAATGGTAGTCTTATTGGTCCTCTCGCAACACTAGCAGGCGAACCTGGTCAGGCCCGGAAGGGAGCAGCCACAGTTTGTGACGTGTGTGCCGAGATGTGGCTGGTAAGACTGCCACCCAAATTCCTCATTTGGGTGTATTAAAATTCCATTTTTCAATATTTCTTATTTATATTATTCGTACACTAATTCTAGATCATACCCACTTAGCTAAATTTTTACCTTTATAGACAATAGCTAATGAGTGAGCAATAATTAAAACTCATGATTATACTTTACGCCGCAGGTGTTTAATAAGCTATTAAGGGTCAATATGACGTCTCAGAGGAATAAGTGGGCGCTTGCTATATTATTAGGGCTTTTGGGGGGATGCGCTAACCTTTTACCTCTGTATTTTTTTGATAGCTCTGAATTTTTATTTGGTCAGACGTTTGTAATACTCAGTTTAGTGTTTGCTGGGCTTCGTTATTCCCTCCTTAGTTTAACTATTGTCACTGGTTTTTTATTTTATCGCTGGGGGCATAGCTGGACCAGTATTGTTTATGTGCTTGAGCTGTTTTGGCTTTATACCTTTTGCTTAAAGCGTTCTAAGCCAATACTTCCTTTAGGCGCAGTGTTTTGGTTTTTAGTCGGCTTACCACTGGTGTGGGCTTTGGGTCACTTTGTTATAGGCCTGCCTTGGCTCACGCTTGTTGTGGCTGCCTCAAAATACTTTATCAATGCCATGATAGCGTTAGCTTTGGTCGACTTAGTGAGTGTGTTTGTTCCCCACGCAAGCCGGGCTTATCAAGGGCAGCCTCTGGCCCGTATATTAAGTTATGTTGTCAGTATCATTATTGTTTTGGTGGTTTTGATCACCAGTGTCTTTTTGGTTAATCAGCATTACTCGCGCTTAGAATACGAAGTAAATACGCAACTTAAAGAAAAATCACGCTCGATCAGTGCCCAGCTTAGTGACTATTTGTTGTTTCATAAAAATGCAATGGTAATAACCAGTGATGCAATGAGTGCCGGAGTACCAATACAGCAGCAGCTTGAGCGGCTAATGGCTTTATACCCTGGTTTTGCAACTAGTCTGTATGCGAGCTCCGAAGGTTATGTTGAGAAAAGTATACCCAGTGAATTGCTCAGTGGTTTAAGTCAGAGTCAGCGTTATGTTAATGATCGTCCCTATTTCGCTGAGGCTCAGCAGTTCCCCTTAGGCTACAGCAGTGGCGTTTTTCAAGGCAGAGGATTAGGCGATCAACCTATTGTTGCGCTTTCGGCTCCCATTTATAAAAATGATGAGTTTTATGGTGTAGTTGAGGGGTCGCTCAAGCTAGATCAGTTAGAGCGGTTTATTCCCAATTTATTTGAGTATAAAGGGGATTTACTTATTCTTGATGCCGATAAAAAAGTGGTATTTAGCTCGTTAAGTCAGTTTACGGTGCTGACTGATTTTAAACAGCAGGATCTTAGTATCCAACGTTTAAGTGGTAATCAGCTTTTTCGTTCTAATGATAACGAGGTGTATCATACAAATCAGTATGTTGACGACACCACAGGTTGGCAGGTTATATCGCTTTACAATCGTAAATATTTAAGCTTGGTGGTAGTGGCTGCTTGGTTGCCCACTATGTTGCTGGGGCTATTTTCCATTGCACTGGTGGTATTATTTATTTATAAATTCACCCATTTGCTGGTTAAACCCATCATAGAGTTAACTAATTTAATCAACAGCTTTAGTAAAACTAAAAAACACGTATTTAATACCGATTCTAGTTGGTATGAAGTACTGCAATTACAGCAACAATTTGAAATGCTGGGCAATGCACTTCAGCATTCAATCAAAAGTTTGCAAGCCTCTAATGTAAAAAATGAAGACCTTAATAAACAACTTAGTCAATTTAATCAGCAACTAGCAGATAAAGTAGCAGAACAAACAACTGAGCTAACACAAGCCGTTAAACTCGCTAATGAAGCAAATATCGCTAAGTCACAATTTTTAGCTAATATGAGTCACGAACTTCGCACACCTATGAATGGAATATTAGGTATGGGAGAGGTTTTGCTTCGAGATCAGTCTTTAAGTAATGAACAAAAAGAGTTGTTGCTCACGCAGCAAAAAAGCGCAAAAAATTTGCTTAATATTCTTAACGATATTTTAGATTTTTCTAAAATTGAAGCAAATGCCATGGAGCTAAATAGTAGACCCACGCAGCTAGCTCCATTTATCGAAAATATACGCTCTTTATTTACGCCGATTGTTAGTACTAAAGAAGTAGAATTTAGCATAATTCAAACCACAAATTTACCACTGTACATTAGTGTTGATGAATTACGCTTAAATCAGGTGATTATTAATTTACTCTCTAATGCGTATAAATTTACAGAGCAAGGCTTTGTGCGGTTATCGTTCGATTATAGCGATAATAAACTTCAGGTTAGCGTTGAAGATAGCGGTATTGGTATTGCAAAGACACAGCAATCATTATTATTTAGTGAGTTTACTCAAGCTGATGTGGGCGTTGCACGTAAGTATGGCGGAACAGGGCTGGGGCTGGCTATTTCTCAAAAGCTAATAAGAATGATGGACGGTGAAATTCATTTACACAGTGAAGAGGGTAAAGGTAGTACGTTCACCTTTAGTATTAGTGCGCCAGAATCAGCAGACGTTCCTTCAAAGTTACCTAAAAAAACAGCTTCGCAGCCAAATCTTTTGGATAAACGCATACTGTTGGTAGAGGATAATGCGATTAACCGACAGGTGATTGCAAAAATGCTTGAGCCTACTAAAGTGAGTTTAACAATGGCTGAAGATGGCTTAAAGGCGCTTGAAGTATTGAAGAGTCAGTCGTTTGATTTGATTTTAATGGATTGCCAAATGCCGAACATAGATGGCTATGAATGCACTCGCGCGATTAGAACCACTGAAATTAAAACCGGCTTACGAGTACCTATAGTGGCGATCACTGCAAATGCTTATGAAGAAGATAAGCAGCGCTGTTTAATTGTTGGTATGGATGACTTTATAGCCAAACCCTTTAATAGCGATGATTTATATACAGTGATTGGTAATATACTCAGTTGAGCAGCAGCTGAAGAGCACACAGCATAGATCACGGTTAGCATGCTAAGTGGCCGAGGCGTGCTCGGCAATTCATATTATACTTTTTTGGTCAGCCACATACCGCCAAGTACGGAAGCAAAAAATAACCAAAACTCTGTTTTAAGTGATACCAGTTGTACAAGCCCGGGGCCCGGGCACACGCCGCTTAAGCCCCAACCTAAACCAAATAAAATAGAGCCAGTAATTAACCGCGTATCGACCTTTTTTAAATCGCTAAGGCTTAGTTTGTCGGTAAACACCGGCGTGCCTTTTTTAGTGAGCCAAAACCATGCGCCCATCATAATGGTCATTGCAACAGCCATAACAATAATTAAGCTACCGTCCCATTGCTGATTAAAAGTGAGAAAGTTAAGCACTTTATCTGGGTTGGTCATGCCACTAATAATTAGTCCCAAACCAAATACAAACCCTAAAATAAGCGTAATAATTGCGTGCATGATTTACCCTACTAAATTAGCGGTGATAATGGCGATTGCCATAAACGTACAGGTTGATACCCATGAACGAGCCGAAAAGCGCGACATACCACACACGCCGTGACCACTGGTGCAGCCATTCGCTAACGTGGTTCCCGCACCGACCAAAAGCCCTGCAATAATAATCATCCAAGGGGATAAGCTTAATTCACCTACTAACAGCTCAGGGGCAAATAATTGAATAAATACACCTGCTAGTAATAACCCCATCATAAAACAAAGTTTCCAACGAGAAGCTGCTGCCAGTGGATTAAAAATTGATTTTATAAGCCCTGAAATTCCCGCCACTTTACCAAATAAAACCAGTAATAACGCGCAGGCTAGACCAATTAAACCACCGCCAATAGCCCCAGATAGTGGTGTGAATTCGGTTGTCATCGTTTAAATCCTCCAAGCAAGGGATACACCCAATCCTGATTGTTCCATTGAAATTGATAGTTGTTGATTAGGCGCTAAATAGTTTGCACCTGCTACATTTTTAGAAGGTGAATAAAAAGCCATTGCGTTAAATTGCACCGCGTCACTAAGTGCATGACTAATGCCTGCTGTAAAATGCCATTCTTGTACACCGGGCGCTAAAATATTAAATAAAATGTCAGATGATGGAATGGGTTGCTCGGTATAAGAAGCACCAAACCTAATTTTTTGTTGCTCAGTGCGTTGCCATTGATAACCCAGTTTATAAATACTCATATCGTGCCAACGAAAGCCTGCTCCGGCTTCAGCCCCTAGTGGCGCTGACATTAAATTAGTAATAGGGTTGGCGATACTTTTTACTTCACTGTAATTTATTTTTTGCCAATCAAACACCACTTGGTGCGATGGTAAAAACTGCCAAGCGGTACCGAGCTGAATAGAGCTTGGTAAATCAAACCCGCCTTGCTCTGCAAACAGGCCGCTGTAACGGTCAAATTCATCCATAGACACTGATGAACGGTAACTGGCGCCCCAGCTAAATGACGAGTTAATAATGTGGCTGATCCCAAGTTGCATTCCAATGCCTGTGCTGGTATCAACGCCATTATTAGACAGCGCCTCTGGCTTTTGCGAAAAGGCGGCAAAATTTGCCAAACCTTGTGCTTCAAATTGTTGCACTACATAAATAGCAGATACACCTAGGCGTATTTGTTCATTTAATTGATAGCTCATGGTTGGGCTGACAAATAACTGTTTTAAGTCAACACCAGTGGTGCCGCCATAAAATGTGCCTTGAGGGGCAGAATCAGCCACATATTCTGTGTTCATTCCGCCGTTACCGTAAACTAATAGGCCAATATTAATGCGCTCATTTAGTTGATGGCCAATAGCAAATTCGGGAATTGCAAATAAGCTGTTATCACTTTTTTTGGTGGTTGCGTCCAAATACAGTGCATTGGGAAAGTATTCATCGACCTTTGCAGCGGTGTAGTTACGCTCAGGAGCAAATAATTCTATACCTACCGACATTTGCGTGCCATTAGCTGAAAAAGTAGCCGGGTTATTTGCACCCGACATTAATTCTTCTGATAACGCTACACCAGCACCTGCCATGCCTTTGTGAGTCATACCGTAGCCATGGGTAAAATAGCCATTCGTTGCAAATACATTAAATGTGCTTAACGCAGAGGTGAAAACAAGGCCTGAGAGTAACTGTTTTTTCATTTAAATTGAGATTAAGTAGAAAAAGTTGGTGAACAATAGCTAACTTTTTATATTCCAAAAAAGAACTTTAAAAGATTATATATACTAAAAAAGCATATTGTTTGTGGATGAGGAACAGGTAATGAAAGTGCTTACAAAGGAGGGTTAAATACGCTGGAGTAAAACAGCATTATTAAGCGCTATTTTACTCCAGCCAAGTAATTACATTGACTCTAATTTCATGCCGCGTGTTTCTTTAATGTATTTGACCACAAAGAACACACTAATAAACGCTGAGAGAGTGTAAAAACCATAGGCGCCTGCTAAACCAATACTACCTAGCATGATAGGGAAGGTCATAGTAATAGCAAAGTTAGCTATCCACTGCGCACTAGCAGCAACTGCAAGCGCTGCACCACGGATGCGGTTATTAAACATTTCGCCAAGCAGTACCCACACAATTGGGCCCCAGCTTAAACCAAAAAATACCACAAACAGGTTAGCCATTATTAAAGCAAAGGTACCCATATTTTCACTAAGTGCTAACTTGCCCGCTTCATCAAGGCCTGCACTGCCAAAGGTGTAGGTAAGTGCACTTAAACTAATAAACATACCTATACTACCTACCAGTAACAATGGCTTACGTCCCACTTTATCAACTAAAGCAATGGCAATAAAAGTAGACAAAATATTAGTGGTACCCGCAAGCACGTTTATAAACAGTGATTGTGATTCATCAAAACCAGCGGCTTGCCAAAGTTCTGAACCGTAATAAAATACCACGTTAATACCAACAAATTGTTGAAACACTGACAAGGCCACACCCACCCAAACAATAGGGTGTACTTTTTTACTGCCATCAATATATAAGTCGCGAATACTTGGTTTTTTATCACTTTTCAGAGACTGCTTTACGTCACTGATTTGTGTATCAGCATCGTCATTTGAGATTTTATTAAATACAGTTTTAGCGTGTTTAAGCTTGCCTTGTGCGACTAAGTAACGCGGTGACTCAGGAATAAAAAGTACGCCAATCAAAAATAAGCCTGCAGGAACCAGTTCAGCCCAAAACATCCAGCGCCATGCAGCTAAGTCTAACAGTAAAATACCCTCGGCACCGCCTGCGGCATTAGCAATTAGGTAGTTACTTAAAAAGGCAGCAAACAGACCCAGCACAATAGCAAGCTGCTGCAGTGTTGCTAAACGGCCGCGTAAGCTGGCAGGTGCTACTTCTGCAATATAAGCCGGCGCTAAAACAGATGCCGCACCTATACCTAATCCACCAAATAAGCGGTAAAAAATAAACTCAGCTGAGCTATCAGCAATACCAGAGCCAAATGCACTGATAGCAAATATAAGTGCAGTGACAATCATAATAGCGCGACGGCCAAATTTGTCAGCTAATGGGCCAGCAGCTAAAGCACCCAGCGCACAACCAAGTAAAACAGAGGCAACATTAAACCCTGTTGCTACACTGCTTGAGTTAAATGTATTACCTAATGCCGATACAGTGCCGTTTATAACGCCTGAATCAAAACCAAATAAAAAGCCACCAATGGCGGCAACAGCCGATATAAAAATAACGTATAAAAGTGAGCACTTTGCCGCTGCGCTTTGCTCACCTTTAGTTGCATGCTGTGTTGTCATGTTGTTCAATCCTAATTTTTATTATGTGTAATGAAGTTAAAGTACCACTAATAATTTGCGGGCAACCTTAGCACAGAGTAATCACGCTAAAAAAGATATTTCAATAGTAATACGTATGCATAAATAAATTAATTGAGTTGTGCGAGGGTCTGTTTATCTTTTGAGATTGAAGTTTCAGCAGTGTGTTTGGTTTTTAAGCAAAATAGATCTTTTGCCATGTGAATGCCCGTAAATAGGTACTAACGCTTCGTTAATGTTAAACACGCACTGCTTGAAGGGTTCTGCTATCTACACAGGTGAAGATAAGGTGCAGGGTATAAAAAGGGTGCTCGGTTTTAACTTAGTTTATTAGGTAACAAACCTCGCTGAAATTAAAGCGCCCGAGATTGAATCAATTTAAATTCTAAAAGGCTATTAACTCCTAATTGGGTTGCTAAAAGCGCTCAAATAATTATACTGTTTTTATATACAGCATTGGCGGTTTTTATGAGAAAAGAGTTACCAGCAAAATATTATTTGGCACATTTTAAAGAGCTAATAGGCTTTGTGAGCGATAAATGTATGCATTTACTTGAGCAAAAGCACATTACATTTATTAATAAAATAAACACGCTCGACGAGCAAAGCCAATGCATGCTAGCACGAATTTATTCTCGTAAGCCTTATTTAGTGCAAACTCAGTCATTAAATTATGAAGAGATTATTTCGCCTTATCAGTCACTTTTTAATTTAAAAACAGCCGGATTAGTATATGAACCCTCACAAACAGACGCTAAGCAACTGCTTAGTCATCTAACAAAGCCGGCCTTAATTGAGTTGTTAGCTCAACAAGAGCAGCCACCATTATTTAAAAAAAGTGCTGCTAAAAGTTGTTTAGTTGAAGTCGCTATTTCATTTTTTGAATCTAAGCCAGAGCGTCTTTCGCATTTGTATAATCAGTACGTGATCAATAATAGAGAAGAGTATTACGAGTATTTTGAATTTTTGTATATTGGCAGGCTCAGTGCCGGTGATGTTAATCATCAAAACCGGTTTGTACTAAGAGATTTAGGGGTAACTCCTGTTAGGCAAGGGCATAATGAAAGTTTGTCTCGCTTTGACTCAATTGAGGAAGCGCAATCTAACTATGTGTTAAACCGTTTTCGGTTAGCTGTTAAAAACGCGAAAGATGACAATGAAAATGAGATGCTAGCAAAACAATTAATTAATGAATTAGCAGTAGGGGTTATAGCTCGAGAGCTAAAGAATAAGTTATTGGTCATACTTTATAAGCAACTAAAAACAACTAACCCTGTATTAGCGTTTGATGTACTTAATGCCTGCGAAGACGATACGCACGCACTAGAAATTCAAATAAGAGAGCAATACCGTTTAGGTAATAAAGAATGGGTAAAGGCGCAACTTGAGAAAATTATAGAAAATCCGCTCACCGATGAGTTACTGTACTTTGCGGATGACTTTTTAATGCGCAAATTTAACAAGCAAACACGCTCACGGCTTAGTGAAATGTTAGCCAGTACACGCTGTATTATAGAAGTTGATGAACTTTACCGTGGCGATGTTGAGTTAGGTGTAAGTGATCACTACACTCGTCAAGGCAAGCAGGTTTTTTATACTGAGAATACCTTGTGGCAAAGCTTATTTGCGCTGGTTTTTTGGCAGGAACTTTTTATTGAAACCCCAACCCCCCCCTGCAATGAATTTGATATTTTCCCGCAAGCGTTAAAAACAGACTCCTTTTACTTAAATCAATCCTCACAAATAGAAGCGCGGCTGGCTGCGTGTAATAGTACCTCCAAATTGCTGCGTTTAGTGTGTCACCATGCAGCGAAGTATTATGAGCAACCAAATGGCTTATTTAGATGGCACAAAGATGTATTAAAGCCATTAGAGATGCTTATTTTAAACAGCCCGATAAATGCGCTATTAAGCCATTTAAAAAACATGGCAAAAAACTATCGACAATTAAAAGATGGTTACCCCGATTTAATGATTGTTGATAACAGCGCAGTTCATTTTGAAGAGGTAAAAGCGCCCGGAGACAAGCTTAAAAGAAACCAGCTAGTGAGCATCGATAATTTAAAAAACAGTGGTTTTAAAGTCAATATTGCAGCGGTGAAGTGGTATGTAGACCCTAACCGTATTTATAGTGTAGTTGATATTGAAACTACAGGAGGCCTCAAAGGCGGTAACCGCATTACCGAAATTGGTATTGTTAAAATAAAGCAGGGCGAAATAGTTGATACATGGACCACATTGATAAACCCAGAGCGTCCCATCCCGCGTTTTATTACCTCGCTTACAGGCATTAACGATGCCATGGTAAGCAATGCGCCCATATTTAGCGAGATTGCAGCGCCGTTACTGAATCAATTATCAGGCAGTATTTTTGTGGCGCATAATGTTAATTTTGATTATGGATTTATTAAAAAAGAGCTTGAGAGGATAGGGATTAATTTTAAAATGCCGAAACTGTGTACAGTCGTTGAATCACGCAAAGCATTTAAGGGATTAAAGTCATACTCACTCGGTAATTTATCGGCACACTTTAATTTAGACTTAACCAATCATCACCGTGCATTAGACGATGCCAAAGCGGCCGCGCAGTTATTATTACTGGTTCAGCAAACGGACAGTCAGTGATAGATTTACGTCAGTTAAATGCATTGTGCGTAAAGTAAAGTACCTTATGTATAAATACAGGGTATTAAAAAATAGGTTTATCTATTTTTAATGGGCGATTAAAACTGCGCTTATAAAAATAATCGCTGTAAGCTTTGCAATCCCATGATAATATTAAATTTATGTTAACAGGTTTTAGGGCAGATGCTTTAAAAGTGGTGTATGTTTCTGGGCAAAAACAATAATAAATTAAGGATAATAATGAATCATCGACAATTGAGTGCCACTTTGCTGGTATTGATGGCTTTAATAACTGGCTGTAATTCGTCACCAATAAGTCTTTACAGCGATAATACCATGAAGAAAAAAGAATATAATGGTGTTAAGGCATACAAAAAAGGGGAGTTTGAAGAAGCTTTTAACTATTTAGAAGAGCCTGCTGCATTGGGTTATAAAAGTGCACAATACACCCTAGCGTTTATGTTTTTAAAAGGGCAATATCTAGAGCAATCAACTAAGCTTGGTATGGGGTGGTTAGGTGTTGCAGCAGAAGCTGGCGTTGAAAATTGGTCACAACAATATGATACTTTTTATGCCGCAGCGACAACAGAAGACAAACAAGAAATAGATGCAATTGTTGCCGTTTATATTGAGCAGTTTGGTGTTAAAGCTCAAAACATGACCTGCCGTAGGTCAACATCACCGAGACGAACATTCGGCGAAATTAAAATTGATTGTAATAAACACGATGGTATTGTCACCGTTCATGAAATACAAACAATAGAGTAAAGCTAGTTACTAACTAGCTTTTTCTCAAAGTCACTTTTTACGATATCGAGCGCTTTTAATACTTCTTCGGGCTCTACATCGTGTTGCTCTAATATCATAATTAAATCAACAGCCAGTTTTATGTGTGTAGGGGCGTCTTCTAGCGAGTTACTCATTAATATCTTTCTTTTTAGCAATCTGATCAATCGCAAAGTTAATGGCAAGTTCAACGCGTTGCTGCATATCTAAACGATCTGTTTGGGTTAGATAAAACGCCATGTCTACATCGTATCGAATATAGCGAGGTGGTAACTGATTGAGCACGGTACAGCAAAAGTCAGCCATTACATCGTCGTTGTAACGTTCATTAAGTTTACGTTTTTCTATTTCTTCTAAAACGAGTTTTTCGTAAAAGTTGTGTATGTCATCATCTAATCGCATATTCCTGTCACTCTTTTTTATTGTCTGTAATGAGTCTATACCAAGGATTGTTATAAATCGAGAGCCGCTTTAAATAGTTGCTTATGGACACTAACTAAATTGTTGATGTTACGTTGATAACCCCCACCTAAAGCGCACATAAGCGGGATGTTTCGCTGCTTACAAAAGTTAAGAACAGCAAAGTCGCGCGCGTATACGCCAGCCAAAGAAACATCAAATAAGCCAAGTTCGTCTTTGGTATAAATATCGGCGCCCGCATTATATAAAATAATATCGGGCTGGTGGAGGCGAACACATAACTCAAGAGCTTGCTCTAGTGTTGTTAAATACTCTGCATCAGTGGTGTTTGCAGGTAAGGCAAAGTCGTAGTTTGAGTGCTGTTTTTGCCGAGGAAAGTTTTGTTCACAGTGAATTGAGCAGCTAATTATGTGCTCATGGTGCTGGGTTATTTGTGCTGTGCCGTCACCTTGATGCACGTCACAATCAAATATTAATACGGTGTCGGCTTGCTCTGTTGCAATAAGGTGGGCTGCCGCAATGGCTAAATCATTAAAAATACAAAAGCCACTACCGTAATTGCTGTAAGCATGGTGGTAGCCGCCACTTAAATTAGCCGCTAAGCCGGTTTGCATTGCATTCTCAGCTGCTTGAATACTGGCACCAACAGAATAAAGGGTTCGCTCGACTAGTTCAGGTGAGTGCGGAAATCCCATTTTCTTCACCGCTTTGTCAGTCAACGACCCGTTTAAAAAGTCAGCAATATAATCTGAGCTATGGCATAAGCTTAACTGCGCTGTAGTTGCAGGCGAAGGCGATATAAACTGGGTGTAGCCTAAAAATTCAACTTCATGCTTGAGCTGCTGATACTTTTTAATTGGAAAGCGATGGCGTTCAGGTAACTCTAATTGCGAGTACAGATGGTGATAATAAAGCTGCATTAGCGTAACTGTTGTTTTTCTACTTGTTGAATTTTGTCTTCGGTGGCAGAAATTGCTTTTCTACAACGCCCGAGTCGTGCATGAGTGGTTAAAATTTCTTGATTAAGTTTTTGTGTTTGCGCAGGTGATGCTTTTTCCATTTGTAACTTACGCTCTTCAATCATCAGTACTAGGCGGCGTTCAAACTCATGGTTTTGTTTAAGCTCATCATATAACTCATGGGATGATTGCATGATTTTTTGCACTGCTTGTTTGTAAATAGGCTGTTTGGCACGAGGCTTATAATGACTTTTGTTTTCTTTCACCCAAATAGGGGTCGATTTAATTACATTAAAGACCGCTTGTACCTGACTAGCAATGCGCTCAAGTGCGTAAGTGTAGGCATGGCGGTGATCGCTCGGTGGTAGGCTGGCTATTTCATCTTCTATTTCTACTACGTAATCAACCAAGTTCATGCTTTTGGTGCTAAATACGGCTCTGTCAAATAAGCTTGGCTGTGCCTGCATATAACGATTTTTAGCAAATAATTTTGCTTTATCAAATTGCTCAGCTTGTTGCTTAAGCGTAGCAACTTGTTGGCGTAGTTTGTCTAAAGCAGCAGATTGCATCTTAAAAGTATGCCTCGTAAATTAGTTTTAACGCTAAAAGTATAACCATAGTATTAAATACTGGGCGAATAAATTTACTGCCAAAACGAATAGCTGAATGTGCGCCAAACCATGCACCAAGCATGATAAAGAAGCCCATTGTAATTCCCAGTAAAAAGTTAACATGGCCAAGTGCAACAAAGGTGATCAGAGAGATGAAGTTAGAAACAAAATTCATTGAACGCGCCAAACCACAATTGAGTAGCAAACTCATTTTATAAAGCATACCGTTTGAGGCAGTCCAAAAAGTTCCCGTTCCAGGCCCAGCTAAACCATCAAAAAAACCTAGGCTTAATCCTTGTAGCCACTGTTTTACTTTTATTGTGCGGGTTAATTTAGGCAGATCATCACTTTGTGTGGTACTTAAATTACCAAACAAGCTGTAGCAAGCCACTAAAATAATAATAATGGGTAAGAGCTTATTTAAAAACTCGATACTTAAATGATCAACAATAAGTGTGCCTAACAAAGCACCTATGGCGGTAGCCATAATAGAAGCAAACCAAAATCGTGGGTTAAATAGTTGTTTTTTATAATAGGTGATACTGGCCGTTAACGAGCCAAAACTGGCGGCCAATTTATTAGTGCCAAGCGTTAAATGAGGAGGTAATCCTGCCGTTAACAGTGCTGGTACAGTGAGTAATCCACCGCCGCCAGCAATAGCATCAATAAAGCCCGCTAAAAGTGCAACGCCACATAAAATAGCCCAAGTTGTTGGGTCGAGTGCAAGTTCAAACATCAGTAATCTATTTGTCTTTTAAAAGGTGGTAAGGTGTCAAGCATGGCTTTGCCATATCGTTTGGTGACTAGGCGTCTATCTAAAATAGTTATTGTGCCTGCATCACTTTCTTTGCGCAGCAGTCTACCACAGCTTTGTACCAATTTCTTTGCTGCGTCTGGGACGGTTATCGATAAAAACGGATTCCCCCCTTTACTTTGCACAAACTCCGCTTGTGCTTCTTCTATTGGCGAGGTGGGCACCGCAAACGGAATTTTGGTAATAATCAGGTTTTCTAAATATTTTCCAGGTAAATCAAGCCCTTCAGAAAGACTTTGGGTACCAAATAAAATACTGCCTTTGCCTTCATCAATATTTTTAGTATGTAATTTGAGTAAAGCTTCTCGCGACATTTCACCTTGTACTAATAAGTTAAATCCTTTTGTTCTAAGAAACTTACTTACATGGTCCATTTGCCAGTAAGAGGCAAATAACACTAAGTTGGCTTTTTTAGTGTTTAGATACTCGGGTAATGTTTTAGCAATATGATCGCTAAACTCTTTATCTGTTGGCTCTATACTTGAGGCCGGAATGCGTAAAGTGGCTTGTTTTGGGTAGTCAAACGGAGAGGGGACTTTAATAAATTTCACCCCTTCCTCTTTGGCAAGGCCGCTTTCATAGGCAAAATGATCAAATGAACCGAGTGCGCTCAAGGTAGCTGAACATAACACGGCTCCAGCACATTCGTTCCATAGCTTATCTTTTAAATAGTAACCGACTTCAATAGGGCAGTCGCTAAGCAGGTGATCATGATGGCTTTTATATTCAAGTCGTTTTATCCATCGCGCATGCGGTGTGCCTTCGCCTTTAGTAGCGTAACTAAACCATAATTTATTAAGTTGTTCTAACCGGTTTATGTATTGCCCACTTTCAGCCAGAATGGGGTCGGCAACATAAGGTTTAATATCACCGTCGCTTACATCTTGTGTGAGGGTATCGTGCATCTTATTTAAACACCGTAATGCATCAAGCGTGGCTTCGCTAATGTCTTTTGCTTTTGCGTGTAACGATTTAGGAATTTCACCATGTTCAAAGCGATAGGTATCGTCTTTTGAATATTCAAAATCGGCGTTGTCGAGTATATCGCGCACCACTTTTAAATCTTTGTTGGCATCGTTAACGCTATCGCATAACTTAAAGTTTTGCCCAATGCCTTTTTGACCCACTAACACTTTGGCCATTTTGCCACTGAATTTAGTAAGTTTGTCGAGCCAATCTATCGTGCCTTTTATCGTAGCTGCAGCAGATGAAAAGTCGCGGGTAATATGTGCAAGGTGGTGCGCTTCATCGATTACATAAATGGTGTTGTCGGGTTCGGGTAAAATTTTTCCGCCCCCTAAGTCTAAATCGGCTAACAGTAACGAATGGTTTATAACCAATACATCCATTTGCATTAACTGCTGGCGGGCGAGTTGAAAAGGACATGTTTGGTGTGCTTTCATCTGGCGTTGGCAAGCATGCTTATCGCAAGCAATGAGCCCCCATACTCTATCAGGAATGGTATCGGCCCAGCTGTCTCTATCACCTTGCCATTTTTTATTGATATAGGCATCGTAAAGTTGCTTTAAGCACTTAGTTTCCATATCGCTTAATGGCGATGTAAGGGTAGGCATAAACTCCATTTGAGTTTGGCTATCGCTGTTTAGTGCATTATGAAGTTTGTGTGCACAAATATAACGTTGGCGACCTTTGACTAAATCAAATTTAAAATCGAGTCCTGAGTGCTTTTTAAAAAACGGCAGTTCTTTAGCGATTAACTGCTCTTGCAAAGCCACAGTAGCCGTAGAAATAACCAGTTTCTTTTTTTGTGCTAATGCCAGAGGCAGAGCGCCTAGGCAGTAAGCTAATGACTTTCCGGTGCCTGTGCCTGCTTCAATAACACAAATACGTTGTTTTTTATGGTATTCACCGGCTAATGTTTTTGCTATTTCAGCAACTAAATAGTTTTGACTACTGCGAGGGCGGTAATCGGTTAGGTTATTTGCAACATGCTGGTGTACTTGTCTAATTGTTTTTTTAAGTGAGCTCGATAGCATGTGATGATTAACCTAAAATATGTATATAATTACAGTGTATATATTAAGTGGGATCGAACATTGACACAAGCAATCTATCAGGGCTTTATTTTATCAAGGCAACAATACAGCGCTAAAAATACGCAAGGTATTACTTTGTGTTATTGGCTAAGCTCTGATCATGGCCCACTTAAAGTTATTATTGAAAACCAGCAGGCAGTGTTTTTCATCCCATTGTCAGCGCAACATACTGCAAATACTTTACTCGCACAGGCAAATATAAAAGCGCAGTTTAATAAGGTTGAGTTGTGTCATTTTAGTGGCAACGAATGTGTTGCCTGTTACTTTAACGATATAAAAAGTTTATATACTGCACGCGCTCTTTTAGAGCAAGCAATGCCTATTTACGAAGCCGATGTACGCCACAGTGACCGCTTTTTAATGGAGCGCTTTATTAAAGGAGGTGTGTGGGTAACGGGTAACGCCACAACTAAAAATGGCTTTATTGAAATTAGTGACGCAAAGTTAAAAGCAAACAAAGATTACACGCCAACGCTTACATCTATTTCTTTGGATATAGAATGTAATGGCGATGGGGTGTTATTTAGTGTAGCACTGGTGGGAAATGGCTTAGATTGTGTATTGATGATAGGGGAGCCGCAGCAAAGTGATTCGACATTTGAAATAGACTGGTGCTATGACGAAATTAACCTGCTTACCAAGTTGCAGCAGTACATTATAAATAACGATCCTGATGTTATTATTGGTTGGAATGTTATTGATTTTGACTTTAGTTTATTGCAAGAACGCGCAGAGGCGTTAGGACTTACTCTAAACTTTGGCCGAGATAATCAACCTTTATATATTAATAAGGGTCATTACACCCGATTAACGCTTCCTGGGCGGTGCGTCATTGATGGCATTGATACATTAAAAAATGCCACTTACCGATTTGACAGCTTTTCATTAGCCAATGTTGCAGAGCGTGTGCTTAACGAATCTAAATTAATAAAAACCGACAACCGACTAACTGAAATTGTTCGTCAATTTAACGAAGATAAGCTTTCTCTAGCGGCTTATAATCGTCAAGATTGTATTTTGGTTAATCAAATTTTCGAAAAATTAAAGCTATTTGAATTTGCCATTGTCAGAACCCAAATAACAGGGCTCGAACTGGAACGCATGGGTGGCTCGGTTGCCGCATTTACAAACTTATACTTACCGTTATTACACCGCAGTGGTTATGTTGCCCCCAATTTAGGCGATCATGGGCTCTCATTTGAGAGCCCAGGTGGCTATGTGATGGAGTCGACTCCAGGGCTGTATAAAAACGTTTTGGTATTGGATTTTAAAAGCTTATACCCTTCAATTATGCGTACGTTTTGTATTGACCCACTAGGTTTAATCGCAGGGTTAAATGCACCAGAGCAAGCGGTTGAAGGGTTTAATCAGGCGTTATTCTCAAGAACGCAGCACCATCTACCCAAATTAATTGCACACCTGACACAAACTCGCCAAGAGGCAAAAGACACTAATCAACCTATGCTCTCACAAGCGATTAAAATTATTATGAATAGTTTATATGGCGTACTCGGCTCTAAGGGTTGTCGGTTTTACGACCCGCGCTTATCGAGTTCTATCACGTTACGTGGCCATGAGATAATGCAAACAACCCGTAAATGGATAGAAGCGCAAGGCTTTGAGGTGATATATGGTGATACCGACTCTACGTTTGTAAAACTTTGTGAAGATAAAAGCCCTGAGCAATGCAACGAAATTGGCTGCCAACTTGTTCATCATATTAATACCATGTGGCAAGCTGATTTAAAACAACGCTATGATTTACATAGTTATTTAGAAATTGAATTTGAAACTCATTACAGTCCGTTTTTTATGCCAACTATACGAGGTAAAAAAACAGGCTCTAAAAAGCGATATGTAGGGCTAGTAACCAAAAATAATGAAAAAAAACTGGTATTTAAAGGTATGGAAACGGTACGTAGTGACTGGACTGAGTTTGCACAAGAGTTTCAAACACAATTATTTGAGACGTTATTTACTGACAACTTCGAAATACAGCAACTGCACGATATTATAAATAGCTACACTCAAAAACTTTATAATGGTGAGTTCGACCGTAAATTAGTATATAGAAAGCGGTTAGGGCAGCACCTTAACGATTACATCAAAAATATTCCTCCTCATGTTCAAGCTGTTAAAAAATACAAAGCGAATCATCCTGAGTTTGAAATAAAACGCGGGCAAGTGATTGAATATGTTTACGCAGTAACCGGCGCTGAGCTTTATAGCGGTAAAAACACTCTGAACTACCCACTGTACATTCAAAGACAGCTCGACCCTGTTGCGCAAATGATATTAAGCGCATTAAACACAGCATCTGAATCTACACAAGCCTCGTTGTTTTAGCTTAACTATGAGCTTAAAAAGTCTTTTATAGTTAATTATTCGCCTATAAACTTCAAAGGTGAATAAAAAATTTAAAGGTAAATTAACAATTGTGGCCTTGGTTACAATTTTATCTAAAAAGAATACAAAGCGTAATTTAAAAAATCATTTATTAAAACTCATAAAAATCAATTGTTTACCATGATGTTGTTTCTAATTATCAAGTTTGTTTCTAAATCGTATCCATAAATTAATTTAAAAAACTAATAAAATACCGCCAAAAATGATAATGAAAAGTCATGCAAAGTGCTTTTAAAGTTAATTTAATGTTGACCGCCTTGTGTTTGAAGTATTATCATCTGAAGCGTGATCACAAATTAATTAACAAGGTGTGATCAAAAAAATACAAAAACAAATAGTATTCTAGGGAGAATCAAATGTTAAATAACAAAGTTTCAAAAGCAGTTCGCTTAGCGATCGCTTTTGGTGCAGCTTCTACTGCTGCTTTCTCAGCAAGTTCATTTGCTGCAGAAGAAGGCGCAGAAAAAGTTGAACGTATTCAGGTTACAGGTTCACGCATCAAGCGTACTGATTTAGAAAGTGCTAGCCCGGTTTTAGTTCTTAGCCGTGATGATTTAAATGTTAGTGGTCAATTAAGCATCGGTGACATTCTTCAACAAATTCCAGCTGCGGGTGCTGCACTTAATACTGCCTTTAATAACGGTGGTACTGGCGCAACAAACATGGATTTACGTAACTTAGGCGCACAACGTCTTCTTGTATTAGTAAATGGTAAGCGCTGGGTTTCATCTTTAGGTTCTACAGTTGATTTAAACACAATCCCATCGTCAGCGATTGAACGTGTTGAAGTTGTTAAAGACGGCGCTTCTGCAATCTACGGTTCTGATGCTATTGCTGGTGTTGTAAATATCATCACTCGTAAAGATTTTGAAGGTGTTGAGGTTTCTGTATACGGTGGTGAAAACTTAAAGTACAACGATGGTCGCCAGTATTCTGCAGACATCACTGTTGGTACTACTTCAGACCGCGGTGGCTTAATGTTTAATGCTAGCCATGTAACTCAACAAGAAATTTGGGCAGGTGATCGCGATATTTCTTCTATGGGTAACAGCTCTACAACTGAAAAAGGCCGTTTACGTCTTACTTCAAGTGCAATCAGCCCTGATCTTCGAGATAGCTTACTTGCTCAAGGTTACACTGAAAACAACGCTGGTAAGTCAAACGCTGGTTTTGATTTAGTTCCTAATGGTGCAGGTTCAGCTGTAGGTTTAGATTCATTCCGTGACCGAGCTGGTGATGTTTACAACTACGCGCCTGAAAACTACCTTGCAACGCCACAAGAGCGTAACAGTTTTTATGTTCAAGCTTTTTATGACTTAAGTGATGACGTTCGTTTCGTTTCAGATTTCATGATGACTAACCGTAAATCTTCACAGCTACTTGCAGCGATGCCATTAACAATTGGTGCATCTTTTGGTGCAGCAGCTAGCCGAGTAGACATCCACGAAAATAATATCTACAACCCATTTGGTGAAACACTGTATGGTGATGCTTCTCGCTCAGGTGTAGAAGGTTATATCCCATTTGCTGGTCAACGTCGTTTTGTAGAAGCTGGTAACCGTATTTACAGACAAAATGATACTACTTACCGTGCAATGGTTGGTTTAGAGGGCGGTATTGGTGATACATCTTGGGTTTGGGATGCTTCTTACATTTATGGTAAGAATAGCCAAGACGTTTTAACAACAGGTCTACTTAACCTTACTCGTATAAACCAAGCATTAGGTGACAACTGTAATGCATCTACTTCTTGTGTACCACTTAACCTATTTGGTGGTGCTGGCTCAATTACACAAGATATGGTTGATTTTGTAACATTTGACAGTGTTTCTCGTGAAGGTTTAGAACTTAAAGATTACACAGTAAACTTTGCTGGTGATGCATTTGAGTTACCTGCAGGTGTTGTAGGTATGGCCGTTGGCTTTGAACGTCGTGAAGAGTCAGGTTACGATACGCCTGATCCACTAACTCAAAGTGGTGAAACTTCAGGTAACCAACGTGATGCAACTTCAGGTGGCTTCCGTTTAGATGAAGCTTATGTAGAGCTTTCAATTCCAGTATTTGATGGTTTAACTATTGCACCAGCAATTAGATTCTCTGACCACAGTGCATATGGTAGCAACTCTACAGCTAAAGTTGGTGTTGAATACCGTCCAATGGATGATTTACTTCTTCGTGGTACTTGGGCTGAAGGTTACCGAGCTCCTTCAATCTCTGACTTATATGCAGGTAATGCAGATGCATACCCTACATTAACAGACCCGTGTAACTCTGTAGAAGGTGTTGTTCCAAGCCTACCTGGTTGTGCTGGCGTACCAAATGGTTACACGCAAGCTAATACACAGATTCGTGAAACTCGCGTTTCTTCTCCAGATTTACAACCAGAAGAATCAGAATCTAAAACGTTTGGTATTGTTTATAACCCAAGCTATGTTGATGGTTTAGAATTCACAATCGATTACTACGATATCGAAGTTGAAAACTCAATTGGTCGTTACGGTTCTAATCGTATATTGAACGAGTGTACTTCAGGAAGTAATGCATCTTCTTGTGATTACATTGACCGTGATGCTAACGGTAATATCGTTGATTTACGTAACTTCCTACAAAACTCAGGTACCTACAATGTTGAAGGTATAGATTTTTATACTGCATACAAGTTTGATACTGAGTACGGTAGCTTCAGAACATCTCTTGATTTGTCTTATGTAATGACTAACGAGTTCGATGGCGAAGATCAAGTAGGCGTGCAGTATGGTGATGCTGGTTATCCTGAATATAAAGGCACATTTGCTCTAGATTGGTCTCAAGGTGACTTTGATGCGCATTGGCAAACACGTTATGTTGACCGTATGCAAAACTACTATGACATAGCTTACGGCGCAGAAAATTACCCAGGTATGGCTGATTACATTGGTTCTTACTTTGTACATGATGTATCTGTAGGTTATGCGCTAGACGCTTACAACACTAAAATTAGTGTAGGTATTGAGAACTTATTCGCGAAAGAACCTTCTCGTGAATACACTAACAATGACTTTGCAATCTCAACTAACAACTTCTCTGTTACAGAGTACGACGTTAATATGGATCGCTTTGTATATGTACGAGCTACAATTAAGTTCTAATAACTTAGAAACTTAAACTTTATTTAAAAGCCACTTTTTAGTGGCTTTTTTATTTTTGGAATATTTATGATTCAACTAAATAAAAATATTGATGTAGTTAATTTACATAGGGAATACTCTAAAAATAAGAGAATTATGGTTGATAGTGTTTTAGAGTTTGATGGTTTTTCTAAAATTACAGAAAAATTAAAACACAATATTCCTTATTTGAATGCATATTCTTTAAATGGCCAATACATTCAATCATCAGATGATGAATTAAAAAATATGTCTCCCAATAAAATGAGAGCGCTTCAGCAGACTATTTATGAAAATGCGAGTAAAGGGGTTGGCTTTTTTTATGGGCGATATGAAATAACTCAGAATGAAAAAGATGAGTTACTAAAGGATCTATTTAATTATCTTAATGGCCAAGAAGTTTTAAAATTGATTAGTGATGTTACAGGTGTAAAGGGTTTAAAAAGTGCAAGTGTGCAATTAACACGCTATGTACCAGGGAATTTTTTGACACGACATAATGATGTACTCCCTACAAAGCAAAGAGCAATCGCTTTTGTTTTTGGTTTTACACCACAGTGGCACCCAGACTGGGGTGGTTTGTTACATTTTTATGAAATGGATGGAAAGCTGACAGAGACGTTTATGCCCAAAAGTAATGTTTTATCCCTTTTTGATGTGCAATTACCACATTCTGTTTCTTATGTAACTCCATTTGCTCGTGCTGCAAGATACTCAATTACTGGCTGGTTTAACTTAAAATAATATTATTTAAGCGACGCCAAGTTAGTTTTATTAAGACTAATTAACATCTTTATTAATATGAGTAATAGGTAATCAGTAAAATTCTATTTAGACGAGGAGCCATGTAATTCTAAGAAATTGATAGATGAAAAAATTATTATTTGCTCTAAATAAAGCAAGTATTGTGATAACTACCTCATACAAAATAATTACTTAAGTTATTTAGTATTTAAACTTTATAATTAGCCCAAGCTTTTGATATTAAATAATTAATTGTTTTAAAAGTATACTTTTAATTTAAATCGTTTATTTAACTTTTGAAAGAACTTGGTGATAATGTAAAAAAATAAAGTTAAAAACTTTGTTCTTGTAATTTATGTGTAAATGGGTTGTTGACCTTGTGCATAAATTAAGCTTAAGATGTTAAATAACAGACAGGTTTTAATGCTGATATTTGCCTGTTTAGTTAAATAAAAAATATAATAACACCTTAGGGAGAATTTAATGTTGAACAATAAAGTTTCAAAAGCTGTTCGTTTAGCGATAGCTTTTGGTGCAGCTTCTACAGCTGCTTTCTCAGCAAGTTCATTTGCTGCAGAAGAAGAAAATGCAGAAAAAGTAGAACGCATTGAAGTAACAGGTTCACGTATATTACGTGAAGGCGCTATTTCACCATCGCCGGTAACCGTAATTACGGGCGAAGACTTAGTTAGCACTGGTGCTTTGAATATCGGTGAAGTACTAAACAAACTACCAGCCTTAGCAACTACCTATTCACTTGCAAACTCAGGCCGTTTTATCGGTACTGCTGGTATCAGTTTATTAGATTTACGTGGTATGGGCAGTGAACGTACATTAGTACTAGTTGACGGTAAACGTCATGTTTCTAGTGCCCCAGGAACATCTTCTGTTGATACGAATACCATTCCAAGCTCTTGGATTGAAAAAGTTGAGATTATTACTGGTGGTGCGTCTGCGGTATATGGTGCCGATGCGGTAACGGGTGTAGTTAACTTCATATTAAAGAAAGATATTACTGGTTTTAATGTATCTGCAACGAAAGGTTTTGCAGATAATAGTTCTTATCAAAATGAAAAATATACTTTTTCTTACGGTAAAGATTTTGCTGAAGGGCGTGGTAATGCTGCATTCTCTGTAGAATATAATACACAAAACTCATTGAATGCTTTAGACAACCCTTGGACTGCAACATCGTATGCATCCATGCCATATGATGTTGTGACAGGTCAATCTCGCCCAGAAGGTCAAATTGATAGCGAAGCTTATCCGGATAGAATAGTAGTCCCTAATGCTGGTTATTATTTAATTTCAAATCAAGGAACTGTTTGGAATCCAAATACAGGTGGTATTTTAGGTAAATTTAATGGTGATAGCTCATTAAACGATGTTTATACAGGTGCTATTGATGATGGCCAATTCTGTGGAAGCGCTGGTTGTGATTTCATTAACTTACGCCAATATTCAGAAATACAACCTAAGTTTGATCGCGTTAATTTTAACTTTAAAACGAATTATGACGTAACAGATGAATTAAACGCATATTTTCAAGCTAAATATTCTAAAACAGAAGGTGAAAATATAGGCCAACCTTTCTTCCGCTTCTTTAGTGGCGCAAATATGATACAGCGAGATAATGCATTTTTATCAGCTGACACTGCAGCATTGATGGATGAAGAAGGGCTATCAATGATCGGTGTAAACAAAATGTACAACGATGTTGGTCGCCGTTTAGAAGAAAATACTCGTGAAACAACTCGGTTTGTAGCAGGTATCCAAGGCTATATTACTGATGATTGGTCTATGGATATCTCTTTAGTTCATGGTAAGTCAGAGATAGAACGTATTAATGGCGCAAATGTTATTTTGGCTAATTATGCTAACGCTATTGATGCTGTGTTTGATGACAGTGGCAATATCGTTTGTCGTAGTGAAACTGCTCGTGCAGATGGTTGTGTTGCAGCAAATATTATGGGTGACGGCGCAATTAGCCAAGAAGCAATTGACTATGTGACAACAACATCAATTGGTACATCAGAAATCAAGCAAACTGTATTCAATGCAACATTTAGTAATTCGGCAATTTATGAACTACCAGCGGGTATGGTTGGTTTTGCTGGTGGTGTTGAGTACCGTGATGAAACAAGTGTGACGATTGAAGATGCTTTTGCTAAAACAGGGGCTACATTCTTTAATGCACTTGGTGAAACGGATGGTGGTTATGATGTAACAGAAGCGTTTTTTGAACTATCAGTACCATTAATTGAAGATGTATTCTTAATCGATACTTTAGTGTTTGACACAGCTGTACGTTATGCTGATTATTCAACTATAGGTGATGCTACAAGCTGGAAATTAGGCTTAGATTGGACTATTACGCCTGAATTACGTGCTCGTTTTACAGTATCTGAAGCGATGCGTGCGCCAAACATTGATGAACTCTTTTCTGGACAAAGTCAGTCATTTGCCAATGTAGATGATAAATGTAAAGTATCTGAGCTTGATCAGTTGAGTGATGCAGGCCGAGCTATTCGTGCAGCTAACTGTGCAGCGCTTGGTGTACCTGCTGATTTTGACTCAAGTTATGATAGCGCAACGCTTGAGACTTTAGTTGGTGGTAATCCAGACCTACAGCCAGAAGAATCTAGATCAATTACGGCAGGTATTGTTTACCAGCCAGAATGGTTAGAAGGCTTTAGTGTAACAGCCGATTACTGGGAAATTGATATTGATGACACAATTAGTGGTATTGGGTTTCAAACTATCATAGACCGTTGTGTAGATTCACCAACTGGTATTGACAATCAATTCTGTGGTCTTATAACTCGTGATCCAAATACAAGTGAAATTACCTTATTAAAAGGTTTTGCACTTAATATCGCACGCAGTCTTAATTCTGGTGTAGATTTTGAGGTGGGTTATGATTTTGATGCTCTAGGTGGTAGTTTTGGTACTAGCTTTATTGGTACTTATTTGATTGAAGCAAAGGATTATCCTTTCTCAGCTGAGCCTGAAAATTACACAGACTATGAAGGTGTATTAGGTAATGAAACATGGCAGGGTAGTATTTCTGTTGATTATACTTATGAAAACCTGGTTGTAGATTTTAGCACACGCTTTATTAACGGTGTTGAGTTATACAATCCTACACAAATAGAAGCAAACCCTAACCCGTCAAATGAAATGCGTTACGGTTCATATTTTATAACTGATGCTTCAGTCGCTTATAACTTTGACAGTGGTGTTGGCTTTAAGTTAGGTGTTGATAACTTATTCAATCGTGGCTTACCAGGAAGTACGACTGGCACAGGTGCAGGCTCAGCGATTTACGATAATATTGGTCGATTTGCCTACCTACAAGCTACTTACAAATTTTAAAGCTATTACCTATTAATATAATATTTTTATACTAATAGAGTTTCTTAGAATTGCAGATAAGTTAAGTATGTAATTAAATACCCTTAATCATTTTGATTAAGGGTATTTTTTTATATTTATACATAATATAGTTCTCTAAATTTATAAACAGTGAATCGCCCCGTGTTTGCCAGAGACTCAATAACTTGAGAAACTGGAACTATGAAAAAATCAAATCGCTATACATCAGAATTTCGTGAACGTGCAATTAGGCTTGTTACCACACAACAGCATGAATA